>JAPKYM010000351.1 GCA_026394315.1 Candidatus Bathyarchaeota archaeon
GTTGTTTGTTACCGTGCCATTAACATGGTAATTCCCATTACCATCGGTAAAGTTTGAAGTCGCTGTGGCACTCAGTCTGTAAGGCAAGTTACCAAGACGGTCATCAGTGACTAGGCTAAGCGTGTAGCCAATATCGACTAGGCTAGATTTTGCCGAATCTGCCAGAACGATGTTGAATGAAGCTTTCTCTCCGGGCTTAATCGTGTCAAGCGTGGTAAATGCCTTTGCAGATGCAAAAGATGAGTATCCAGAGGTGAAAGAGGCGGTAACGTACACGACTCGGCTCATATTATCCGCAAGGGGGTTGTTCACCTCACCGAAGACATGATACCATCCATTTGAGTCTATCATGTGGGTGGTACTTGATACCGGAGTAACTGAAATAGCTCCTTTAACTTGGAAGCCGCTAGAGGAAAGACAAAATCCTGCGAGAACAGCCAGAAGTATTAGGCTTTTGTTTATGGCCATAGCTCAAGCCACTATAACTCTGATCATCTCGTTGTTATTTAGTTCTTTTCGAGGGGACGTAACCCAGATTTCCTGTGGAAGTCCCTTTTGAGGTATGGAGAAAACTCCGGTGTTATCGCGCGCTGGGGTCACGTAGTGTTGTCCAGCACAGGCGGATCGATCGAGACTCAGGACTTCACGTAGAATAAAGAATGGCCTGAATTTGACCTACCCAGTCTGTAGGCGCGCTTTCTCTCCTCGGGTAGTCCAGTTATTTTCCAGCTATACCTGCTATAGCCCCTATGACTCCAATAACTAGCGCTAGTAACCCCACGAGCATTATCACCCATGGCCAGTATGGCATAGTGAAGAAGTAGACAAGCACCAAGTAAACATTGACTAGCGAGGCTAGGAATACTATGATGCCACCCAACGCCAGAAATCGATGCCAGATCAGGAACGCCCCTAGCAAGATGATCGCACCAAGGACCAAACCCAGTACTACTCCTCCATAGATATAGGTGGAGAGCCATGAAGGAACATCTCCTGGGAAGAGCAAGCCGAGAACTGTTGCCATAACACCTGCAACCATGGTCAGTATGCCTGCGAATATCGATAACGCAAATCCTTTGACGGCCCTAGGCCTCGGAAGAAATGTCGGCGTAGGGAGTACCGGCACGGGCATCATAAGTGATAACTCACTGCTCATCAGGTTCCCAACTACTACAGATAGTAGATTCAATAATTCTTAAGACTTTGGATATGCGTGCCTAAGTAGTGTGGCCTTCGATTAGGACTCTTAACCTAGATTATTTAGCGCTACCAACACGAAGCGTGCGCTAGTATGCGATCCTCGTCGAGCATTGACCGCAACTTGGCGTTTCACGGAATGACTAGAATAGCCGAAAGTATTAGGGCCGCACCGATTACCAATCTTTGGATGAGACGCCCTTTGAACTGGGCAGCATTAAGACGGTTGACTTTGATCATTCCTAGCCCAATGAGGGCGCCCATAAGGATAACCGGTGATGCCACTCCCAGAGTGAAAATCATTATGTCCGTAAGTGGCGTAGTAGAATTCACCAGCAGCACGACTAGAAACGCCGCTATGCACGGCAGTTTTATCAATGAGAAGATTGCCCCGAGGACAAAATCATATGCAGGACTATTCATTTCCCTGGTCTTCTCGAGAAGCCTTTTCAGTTGTCTGGGAGTTTTGAAAAGCGGCAATTTTGCCTCAATACTGCTGCCTCCTCCCCACCTCCTAGAATAGATGTCATGACCTACCTCAACGAAATGTAGTAGACCCATGATAACAAGGATAAACGCAATAAGCCATGTCAATGACACCAAAGAAGACATAACGACGGGATTCGAGACAATCAGGGAGAAGAAGATCAAGTAAGCGTAGATGAGGCCGACAGAGATCAGAGCAATCCTTCTTGCCACGCTCTTGAACGAAGTCTTGGTCGCTGTCGCGAAGAAGAATGATGCAAGTGCGATCAGACAGGGGTTGAAGCCGGAGATCGCTCCCAGCGCATACACTAAAGGCTGAGAGAACTTCGGTTCAACCTTTTTCGGGGCTATATCAACCAGAGACCCTTTTGTCAGATAGTAGACTGCCTTCTGAACCTTGACGTCGTTAAACGGTGGGTAATAGACAACGCCGACCCTGGAGTTGTGGACAACTAGTATTGATGCGCCTTTCTGGGTGCCTGATATGTTGAACGCTGAAAAGTAGGATTCACCGACATCTTTCTTCCTGTAGTAGTTTAGAGCTCCAAATGCGACCTCCCCGAACGTGAGATTTCCCTGCCAGATCGGGTATGAGTTGGCGATGAAGAGATTCTTGCCCTCCTCGCACGAGGGGCAGGTTGTATAGTAGAGATAGGTCACGTGGGTCTTGTTGTCTGAGGGAATGCCGTTCTTCGGTTCGAAAAATATTGGGGCCGTTCCAAGATCCTTCTGTATCTGGGAACCTCCCGCTTCTGTAACTTTGTCCCCAAGTCTAGCCGCTGAGAACGCAGCATTCCAAGTCACTAGCAAGAGTAGAGCCACCGCAGCCAATGCAAAGAGAACGTACTTCATGCTTTTTCTATTCAACTATTCTCGCCACCCATTGTGTAAACTCATACGGATGTCAACTATCAGTTCCCTCGAGAGGCAACTTACTCGGTACAGTTCAGTTGACGCAACATCGCTTAACGTTTGGCTTCCGAACCCAATCCGGTTACGAACCAATGTCGGAAAGGCCTACTAAAAGATTTGGTGGCGAGGAACACTAGGAACCCAAGGATTAGATACAAGGGGAGATACTCAAGTAACAGAATAGTATTTTGATCATAGTCAAGAGAGAATTGTGGCAGATAAGCGAGAACTACGGCTCCTGAGAAGTAGAGCCAGCCAACATCATTCCGGTTAAATCCCTTCAATGCCACAAAAGGCAGAAGCCACAGGATGTACCATTGGAGGACAGTTGGCGCAACAAGAAGAAAAACCCCTAGAACTAGGATCGCGCCCTCGGCCACATCAGGAAGGCTCCGAAGCCGTTTCAACCTTAGAAGTACTGTGAAGGCAAGTAGGAAGATGAAATAGGTGCACAGTTTCGCTGGTACGCCGCCGATGCCTGCAGTAGCTAGTAAAGCTCGCACAACTATGGATATTGATGAGTTGTAGGTGATGTTCTGGGAGTACCAGAATACCTGACTGAGCAGATTGATACCTGAAGAGCTGAATACTGGAAGAAGGATCAACAGCGAAGACAAAACGTAGAACGATGTGAACTGCCTAAGGTTCCTCTTGCCTGAGCTTTTCACGTACTTAAGATATAATGGCAATAACAGAATTGGAAAGAGCTTCGACCAGCAAGCAAACGAATACGCCACCGAGGATAAACGGTAACGCTGCTTTGAGAGTAGAATCAGACTGAGTAGCAGGAAAAAGATTGGCAATGGTTCGATATGGCCGTTGCCTGCAGTCTCCACAACCAGCAAAGGTGACCATGCGTACAAGGTTAGGCTGGCAAGTCTGGAGTCAACTTCTGATTTGTGAAGAAGGATTGAAAGCACTAGTATGCTTAGTAGATCGATGGCGACGACTTCGGCTTTGATTCCTAGTGGATTATCGCCGTACAGTATGTAAGATCCTGCAAACAGAAGTTGAGCGAGCGGAGGATATATTGTGAATGTGTTTTTGAACTCATAATCAGCGAAGAAAGGAACGTTTTTGAATGCATCAAGTTGGGCTGAGTCCGGCGTGTAGAGGTAAGGGTTCACTCCATGACTGAGTAGCCTTCCATCCCATAGAAAACGCATCACATCATGACTAAGGCTCGGCTTCAGAGGAAGCATAATCAGCCTGAAAGCAACAGCGAACAGTAATATGAGAAGAATAGTCTTGGACTCAAGAGGCTGCCTGGAAGGCAACTTCTTCACAAAGAGAATTGAGCACACATAGAAGACAAAGCAGAGAAGAAAAAGAGAAACGTAGGCTGATATGTTCCGGCCCAAATCCACGAGCGAGACAATAAGGGCATAGATCATTAGCTGGATGAAGCCAAGAAGAAGCAGAGGGCAGAGACTTCGTAACTTGGAATGTAGACTGAACTTATCTGCACTTTGGGGCAGTGATCCAGCATCATTTTCTGATCGATAGTGGTGCTTATGAACCAATTACGCCCGGCTTCTCCAGCAAGTATGATACTCACTGGGCAGTTGAATCGCTCTTCGTGAGACGATGCCCTTTTTGGATTAGTTCGGGAATCTAATTGATGACGCTCTCTTACGCTGTAGAATCAGCACCATCAACAGAGCCATTGATGTCACTATAGGTGTTAGGTATTCATGAAACTCTGGTATGGGTACACCTGATTGCTCCAAGTAGAAATTCAGTGTTTTTCCTGATCCGTCAGATACGCTGACTTGGCGGGTTACTACGTCATAGCCGTCAAGCCTGCAAGTAAGCACGTAGTCGCCTGTTGGAAGGAAAAATGTGTAATAGGATCCCGAGGTACGTGGTCTATAGACGCTGCTAGCACCGACTGCAGTGATATTGGCCCAACTCGTTTCCCGATAGTCACCCATATAATTCCTGGTGTATACCACTCCTTGGATAGAACCTCCTGCAAAGGCTTGCTCAAAATTCACAGCTAGAACGGTGCACGACAGCAGAAACAGGATTGGCAACCATATTGAAGTTCTCAAAACCACTACCTAGAAATCGATTAACGCAGGATATTAAAAAACTTGACTGCTTACAAGGTGATATCCAAGCGAAAACAAGAGGTTTTTGAGCTTAAGCCTCAACGTATCTTGGATACCGCGTGCAGTACAAGTGAATGCCAGAGGCTTTAGCATTTGATCGTATTGAATCAGGTCCCGCTTTCTTTCTCACTTGAGGGGGCTCTATCTGTTGGTGGATTGGGGCGAGTAGCCAATAAGATCAGCAATCTCGACAATCTGCTCGACCAATGCAGGAACCTGGTGAAACCATCTGCAATCTATACTTACTTGAAGATAGACAGGCTGACTGACGATGTGGTCTTCTTAGAAGGCAACAAATGCCTCAGTAGCCAGAGACTCGTTCAAGAGCTCAAATGTGCAACCGAACTGGCACCCTTCATAGTGACGATAGGCCCAGACCTGGAGCGGAAAGTGAGCGAAATCGCTGCGAATCAGCTTCTTGACTCATGGGTTCTTGACAACTTTGGAACCTACACTCTGAGACTTCTTAACAAGCACATTGAGGAACGGATACGACGTGAGAAAGGTTGGAGGGTCTCGAAATTCAATCCAGGATCTACCCCGACGTGGAATCTTGAAGAGCAAGAAGTTCTTTTTGGCATATTCTCGAGGAAGAAGGTTGAAGATAGCATCGGTGTAACCCTTTCAGACAAATTTGTCATGCGCCCCAGAAAGTCCCTCTCTGGGGTGATCGCCCAGACAGAAAACGGTTACCATAACTGCCAAGAATGCAGGAAGGAGTGTGAATACAGGCAGATGCCTTACAAGGGCCATGGATAAGGTCCTCCTCAGCCTTCCAGGCCATGCTCATCTTTTTCTGGGTTTCATCCATTTGCCGTAGGGTGTGACTAAGATCTTGGGTTTCTTGGGGCTTCTGCTTGTCGCTATGCGGTAGGCTTCGTCTATGGAGGTTGATGATTCTATTCCCATATCTCTGAGTGTTTTGACATTCTCGTGTTCTGTGACAAGTATCACTTTTTTCCTCTGAAGCACACGGTGAATTGGATACCAGAGCATTGCGTGCCAGAGCTCTTGCTTTCCGTTGAAGATATCACTCAGTAGACTTCTCCAGCTTGCCCCTGTGGCGGGCAGATAGTCCTTGATGTAGGAGAAATGTGCGAGTCCGCCTGGACTGGGCGTAGCTAAGATGATCGTTCCGTCATCCTTTGTGACAGGATCTAGTGTCGCTATTGGCCAGCATGAGTGTGCTAGGTATTTGTCCCACTTGAATGAGCCACTTATCGAGATGTCTGCCTTTCCCGACCATTTCGTCTCATATGAGTATATTCTGTCGTACTTTTCTATTGAAGCTCTATGTGATTGTATTGAGGCACCTGCAGCCATATCGACGACATTACCTTCAACATCGAGGATCGTGTTCAAGACCATGTCCAAACCTGCAAGCTTCGCAGCCTCCTCGATATCA
>JAPKYM010000211.1 GCA_026394315.1 Candidatus Bathyarchaeota archaeon
GAAGATGTGTGAAGTGGGGATAATCGGGTTTGAGATGGGCATAGAGAGCCCGAGCCTTAAGGATTTGAAGTCAACTAAAAAGGGCATAACCACCGAGGTTCATAGGGAGGCGGTGCGAAACATACGTGAAAATGGCGGCACGGCAGGCGGCACATTTGTGATAGGCCTTCCAGACCAAACAGAGGAAGAGATTAGAAGGTTCCCAGTTTATGCCAAGGAGATAGGGTTAACGGCCGCCGCCTTCGGCATCGCGACACCATTTCCAGGAACTGAGTTCTATACTCAATTGAATAGGCAAGGATTGATCTTCGAGACTAACTGGGACAATTTTGACGAGATGCACTCTGTCTATAGGACAAAACACCTATCAAAAGAGAAGATCGAAGAGTTAGCGACCTATTGTATGGCAAAATTCTGGAACATAGACACATTAATTGATCAGGCCAGAGTCTCTCAGAAAAAGACCAGGAGGAAGATACCTTTAATCGACTTCATCATTGAAAGAGCATTTGATGTACGTTTCCTGAATAGCAACGGGATGAAGCTAAAGAAAGACAACTTTGGCCAACACATAAAGACGTTCCTGAAGGCATACCCAGACCCCCGCGTGGAGGCCTACACCAGAAAGGTAGGCGTCCATAACGTCTTGGAGATTTCAAGATTCCTATGGATCCTCGGTCCTCAAACAATTCAGTGCACGTTGAAGTTTGACAATGATGCCATCATCAGTTTCGTATGCAAAACCAGTCGAAGAACGGTTGAGTACATCCAAGTCATGTCTGGAAAACAAGACGATCCGACAATAAACTTTGAAATCGACCTCAAATGGATGTCAAAGATGGAAGATAAGACGAAGGCAGTAAAGATATTTATTGCTATGATCGCGCAGGGTGGGAACATTAATAGATTATGGAATACTTTTAGGCTTTTCATAGCCTTCGGAACTGAAGTCTTGATGTGGAAACTGACAAATAATTCACAGAAACTATCTCCCTGATGTGAAGGGAGCGTGCACTCTACAATGCCTACTCCAAGAGCTCAATTTCTCTTCCTAACAAGTATCTTACTATTCACCGTCTGCATCTAGAATGGTGCGCACACACACCATTATCATGGGTCACTGCGTGAACCGTCGCTAGCGTGCGCGGTGTTGCGCCAGCCGTAGATGCGTGACAGGTACTCGTCGTTTGATAGGAGTTCAGGATAGGTCGGTTCATGGCAGATGTTCCATCCATAGCCGTCAAGAGTAGGCCGGTAGCAGAAGTAGCAATACTGGTATGGAAAATTAACGTGTTCCGGTTCGGATTATGCGATGCTGCGTACCTTCTGGTAGCAGCTAGGGCAAACATCAAAGTATTCAACCCAATCATCTTCCTTTATCTTTCGCCCTGAGGATTCGTCAGCAAGGAAGCTGATATTCCATAGATCCATTATTGGTGTAGGTTTTCCGCAGATCTCGCAGACTTCTGGAGTGGTGGGTTCAAACTGCTCAGCGGACTCCACTTTATCTGTGCTCATGGTTTGTCACCTCACTCAAAGCTTCTATAGATGCCTTTTAAGCGGCGCAAGAAACTACAAAAGAAGAAAGAAAATCCTAGCGCAAACGTCAGAACAATATTCTGTCCTGGGCCCTGCTTCAGCTCTTCCGCCGTTTAAATACTGTCCTCAGTAGACTTCTCATGAGCACTGTAGACATTAGTCGATTGAAGGGGTTTGCTCTGCAGCTTCCGGCTGATCATCCGCTGCAGAGGGTGCTGCTGATTGAGAAGGACATGTTAACGGTTGATGAGTTTCTGAGCAGGATTGACCTGTGGCTGAGGCTCTCCACCATTAACGTCTGAACCTTTGACTATTGCTCTGCCGTTTGGAAGCTGCGAGACATACTCCCACCCAGACTCGATGTACTTCTCCACTTCATCCAGTGGAACAATCTTCTGTCTGAGGGTTCTTGAGCCGTTGCCGTTGTTGTTCTCTTTGAGAAGTTTCTCCTTGACCCTGTCACGGATATCATCATCGCTAAGCTTCTCCAAGTCGACTGCATTCACTTCATCTTCACTGTAACCGGCGACGATGAGCAGCTGCTGCCTGAACTGGAGCTTTGTATCTTCCATTCCGCTCGGTGTCTCAGTCTGCAGATATGGTTGGCATCTCCTATATGCTCCTCTCATATCCTCCAGCAGGGGTGGAGGCAGCCTGTACTTGTTGGTTGTGTACCTGCTCTCGATGTCTCCTTTATGGCCCATCCAGAATACTCGGTAGTCCCTCGTCACAAGACCCTTGGACTCAGCCAGCAGCAGTTGAGTGTCAAAGTAGCACCTTAAGATGTATGGTCTCCATTCGAAGCCTGCAGCCCTGATTCCACCCCTGATCTTGTCGCCTATGTTCGTGGTTCGAATGAACTGCTTCTT
>JAPKYM010000231.1 GCA_026394315.1 Candidatus Bathyarchaeota archaeon
AGGCCCTCTCTTACAGAAAGCTATTGCTTCCTCAACCTTCTCCTTTTCACCTTCAAAGACTGCTTCAACGCGCCTGTCAGGAAGGTTCCTGACCCATCCTGTTAACTCCAGTCTGGTAGCGCAGTTTCGAGTTTCGTGTCTGAAGAATACTCCTTGAACCAGTCCGCTGACAAAGACGTGAGCTCTGGCCTTCATATATGTCCAAGCCTCTTGCCAGAGAGTAGATCGCTCTCAGATATTCCTTATTCAGCCTCTCCGCTGTCTAACCCAGAAACATCCGAAAAATGCCGGGGAGAGCTAAAGCCCCATTCTTCGAGCATACCTAGCGATCATGAAGACTACCAACGCGACAATGAGAAAGTCAACTATTACACCCACAAAGTCGCCAACTGCAAAATTCAATCCTTGCCCAACAGGCAGGCTGATTACAGCTTTTCTCCATTCGCCGCCGGGAATCAAGGCACCTGGAATAGGCATAATCATATCCTGAACAAGTGCGGACACAACTTTTCCAATGTAAGTGCCCATTATGAAACCGATCGCCAGACCGAGAACACCAGCTTTCCCTATGAAGTCCATGAATTCTGCCCAAAGCCCCTTTGGCGGCGGAGGCGCCGGCTTCGGCGTCATGGCCTCTCGGATCTTCTTCAACTCTTCCAGCATTTCCTGCTCCAAGGTCACGACTCTCAACCCCTCACTAACCGATCTGTAATGAATGATACCTGCAGATGATCTATATGAGTTCTGGTAACAATCACAGTAGCGCGCCCTAGCTGCCTGCGATAACTTCCACCTATTAGGGCAGAAATAAATATTCTAGAAGTAGACTAACCCCAATCTATGCAAGGCTGCAAATTATGCTAGACTCATCATGGAGCTTCGCAATCGAGGATTCCAAATTACCGAACAATGGCATACTCACAGTCTTCCCAAAGGGAGTATCGATTCTACTCATAAAGAAAGCCAAGAAAATATACGCGGTCTCCAACAAGTGCGCACACATGGCATGTGCACTATCAGGCGGAACCCTAGAAGGGTACACACTCAAATGCCCATGCCACGACTGGAAATTCGACATAAGGACAGGCGAATTCCTCAGCGCAAAAGAGATCAAAATACCCACCTATCAATGGAAAGTCTCCGATGGAAAAATCTACCTAAAGATCTGAGAGGGAAAAACATGAAAGTAATAATGTACACCCTCAGCACATGTCCCTGGTGTCGCAAGACCAAACAATTCTTCAAAGACAGAGGAATCCTATTTGAATACATCGACTACGATCTGGCAGACGATGAACAACAAGAGAACATAATGATGGACATGGCCAAATACAGCATGAATACATCTTTCCCATTCGTGAAAATCGGCAGGAACGTAGTCATAGGATACGACCCTGAAAGATATGCAGAATTGCTGGGGCTGAGCGAATAAAATGAATATCGAATCGAGAAAGAAAGCGCTAAGATACATGTTCCAGAAAGTCATAGAACCCTTAGGATACAAGTTCAGTCCGGACGAAGAGCTCGTCAACTTTCTGCTGGAACAAGAAGTCCTACTCGAACAGAAACACGGAATCCCATACTGCCCCTGCCAAGGACTCACAAAGAAGAGAAGCGAGGACATGAAGATTGTATGCCCCTGCATACCCTTTCACAGAAAACACTTTGACATGATGAAGCGCTGCTGGTGCGGCCTCTACGTTCACAAAGACGTCACCAACCCCAACGAACTCAAACAGATACCTCTCTACAAACTCAAGAGGGCTAAGAATGTTAGTTGAAGTAGCTAAGACAATTGAGCTGGGCCCTGGCGGAGTAAAGGCAGTAAACGTCAATGAGAAAGAGATCCTCCTATGCAACTGCGACGGCAATGTATATGCGGTGGACAGAAGATGCGGGCACATGAACGCCCCACTGGATTTTGGCACTCTTGAAGGCCGCTACCTAACCTGCCCCATGCATAGCGTCCAATTTGACGTAACTACTGGCGAAGCATTGAACCTCCCGCTCTACCACTACTCAGGAGAGGAAACAGAAGACGGACGAGAAACCAAGATAATAGACAATTATCCAGAGCACATGGGTGCCCTCTTTTCACACATCAAGGTATGCAATATCCAAACATACCCCGTCAGAGTTGAAGGCGATTCGATAAAGATCGACATATAGTAAACTACTCACCAATCTAGTCCTAATCATAGCGCGCGCTACGAGAGACTGGAGCTCCAGCTTCTCGACAGAGACTCACTACTTGACCGAGTCTTCCAATATCAACCTGCAGTGAACTAAGGATCACTATTTCTGGGCTGTGCGCTTTGATCTGACTATGTAGAATCCCACGACCGCTACAGCCGCAACCGTGGTGAGGATCACATACATCATGTATTGATCTCCCGTCTGTGTGGGTTGGCTTCCAGGCGCTGGTAGAGTTGGACTAGATGTTGTGGGTGCCAACGTTGACGTTGGAGTAGATGTGGAACCTGCCACTTCTGCTATTCCTTCGAATTCGCCTGAGACCGGCAGATTTATGTCAGCGGAAACAGGCGTGCCTCCATACCCAAATGTGATTGCAGTCAAAGTTCCACTGCACGTTCCCTTGAAAGAGCCTGATTCTGACACCGTTCCTTGGAGCTTGAGTTTCAATTCCCCTACCAAGACATCAGACGTTTTGGCTGTTACCTCTCCTGTGATAGCTCCTGATTTGTCAACGCTCATGGTGTAGGTGCCTTTGACCTCTCCGAGACCAATATCCTTCTCGCCAATTGAGGTAAGCTCGTAGTTGGCCCTGCAGTGTCCTACCCATGATCCTGCTGAGTTGTCACCGTTGATTGTTCCGTTGAGGGTTGAATCGACCTTGATTGGATAGGTTCTGAGAACGGATCCTGAGCCGCTCATCTGACCTTTCCAAGTCCCCCCAAGATTGAAGGTCTGGGGGATCGCAGCCGCATTGCCAGTCATCTGCCCAGCGACAAATGCGGCTGACAGAATCACTGTAGATACCAGCAGCATCGTTATGACAAGTCTCTTTGGAGCATATACATCTCTGAGATGGTTGAGCATACTCTTCATAAGGAAAGTCACTTGCCAATAAACTATTATTTCTCAATAATCTCGCTGCGACAGTGGGATCATAAGACATGAAACTAGCCGTAGCCGCTCACGGTAAAAGAGTTGCGACCGCAGTCAGTACTAAGTTGCTCTACAGAAATATCCCGGTGCTGATAGTTACATCAGGCGTTGTCCAACTTCTCATATATCATCAACTCCTTCTCGCTGGGGACTTTCGGGCTGACATCATTCAATATCTCATTCTAATTCTTGCCTTGTTTATCATCTATTTCGTCGTTTGTTTTTCAGCAACTAAGGCAGCTCCGAGTCTGACAATTAGCGTCAGAAACACTAGGATTGCAGCCGTTCTTGTGATCGCCTTCTCCATCTGTTTTAGATCGCTTATGCTTTTCACAAAACCGACCTTAAGCACGGACATTCTAGGGTTCGCGTGGGATGGCAGAGTCTTCGGCCACGGAGTGGATCCTTACTCTTTCAAACCCTCATCCCCTCAGCTTGACTGGCTGAAGAATGTGACATACTTTGAGTCTCATGACCACAAAGATGTGATAACGCCCTATCCCCCAGTCGCGCAGTTCGCCTTCCTTCTCGCAAATCATGTTTCAAGCAGTCTATACGGGTTCAAACTGCTATCCACTATCGTGGATGTTACGAACTGCTTTCTTCTGGCATACCTTCTCAACATTACCTGCAAAGATAGGTTGGTCGGCGGGCTTCTCCTCTATTCTTGGTCACCACTTCTGATAATTGAGTTCTCATCCAGTGGACATATCGATTCTCTTCCAATCTTGTTCATCCTCTTGAGTCTCATATCACTGACCA
>JAPKYM010000054.1 GCA_026394315.1 Candidatus Bathyarchaeota archaeon
ATGGGAGAAGATCAAGCATGTCAAGACGAATGTTGGGAATGAACTTAACAAAGCTCTTGCTTCAATTGGACGGGCGAATATTGGGCTTCTCGAAGGTGTTCTCGCACCAATCGACTTCAATGTGCACAAAGGCAAAAGCAAACTCTCTGATTGCGAAGCTCATTGTGCCAAATCGGGTTGGAGAACCGAGCACAAGGAAACCGTATTCCTTTCCACTTAACTTCTTTACGTTTTTCACGTCGAAGAGATCAACTTCTATTCCAGACTCTTTCAGTGTCTCTGCAATGGTTTCTGCGATTTTCTTAGTGTTTCCGTAGGAGGTGTCATAAACAACTATGCCCTTCATTTTCAAACCTCCGCTCTAATAGACTTCAATCTTTTATGCTTCTTAATTAAATCATGAGGAATATAATTGGCTGATTGAATCTTATCGTTTTCTTTCGCCTGTTTATCAGGTTCTACCCCAACCGTAGCAGGGCTAATCCCAGCAAGAGGTGGTAAGATATGTGATAATAGTTGCTCTGCAGTAAGTAGCCGAACTTTACCGTTTGGACAGGTTTGTGTCCAACAATTCTTCTCTTTACGGTATCTTTGCGTATAGCCATGTTTAGTTACTATGTAGATTGTGCACTCGTCATTCTTCAACTAAATTCCCCACCTAGGATGTTACTGATTTAGTTCTTCATCTATCTATCAACCGCTTGGACAGACGGACGCTCAGTGGTGACGGAAGCCCGGAATGATCTTACTGCAAATTCGATATTAATCTGTAACCTAGTTGGGGTTTCGCCGCTCGGTCAGTCCTTCTAGCGTGCGCTATGCCTTCTGCGACACTGACAGCATGGCGGTCTCACCTTTCAATTGGAAGAAACTGCAGCAATTCTTCGACCCTCTCAACCCATTCAAAGAAGGAGACTTTCTCAAGTTAGAAAAGGAAAACTACGCGGAGAATGGTGAGCTGAGAGAACTCTGGTGCTATGGCATCTCAGCAAAACGATATGCGCTCTACTACTTGGACGAAAATGGTGAGCCCGTACCTGTAAAGTGGTCTTCCCATGGACTAGGACATTTGCTGCACGAGAATGAAGAAGAATGGGAGAAAGGCCTGTGGACTAACATTCTAAGATACGCATTAGGCAAAATCTCCAAAGAAGAATTGCCAGCACCGTATGCAACTGAGTATGCCGTGGCAAAACTAAGTTTGACTAAACCTCATCTACTCAAGAGAGTCAAGGCCATAAACGATGCAACACCAACGACTAAGCAGATCAAGCCTTACAATTTCGTTCTGGTAGGGTCTCCTAGCATGTCAGATAGTAAAGGTGAACCCATCATTCCTGTCACGACGTACGTTCGTCCCTATGACTTGGCTCCACACGAGACCTTCACAGATGCTCGAACTGGGCAGCTCTACACAGAGCATACCGAGCTATACTGGAAGAGACTCGACAAAATGGTTGAAGAGTACATAGGCCATCCTGAAAGCAAATTCAAGAACGGCAACAAGACTGGAAAAATGAGAAGACGACATCTAGTTGTGAACAAGATAACCCACATTGGAAAAGAAGCAAATGAACTAGAAGAAACCGAAGTGTTTGGCGTCAATGAAGATTCATACGTAGAATATGGAGCGGAATCAGCCTTAACTCTCAAAGCTTTCAAAGACTATAAGGAGAGACTTGTGATATGGACCCCTTAATTATCACACTATCGACCATACTTATGGCAGCCATTCTTTTATTTCTCATCTATCGATGGGTATTCTCCCACAGAATCAAGCAATCGGGGATCGCGCAAATCTCCGAGAAAATCCTGAAGGGAACTATCGCTTATTTGAACACCCAATTCAGCGTGCTTATTATCTCCATCCCACTACTCGCGGCGGCGATCTTCTTCACTTTAGGCTGGAAGAGCTCAGCGACCTTCGTAGTAGGCGCAGTGATGTCTATCCTCTCCGCCTACT
>JAPKYM010000099.1 GCA_026394315.1 Candidatus Bathyarchaeota archaeon
AAGTTGGGGCCGACAGGATGAAGGTGAGCTTTGCTGCACAAAATTACGGTTTGTTGAGCAACTACGAGGAACTAGAGCAAGGACTCTTCGGAAGACGTTTCCGTTGGTTTACTGATCTGAAAATGACCTCCTCACTTTAGCCAACCATGAGTTAAGCTCTTTGTAGAAGGCCAGTGATTTGTCGTCAAGCCTTGGCTTAATGTGAGAGGCTTCAGAGGGATGATATAATTGCTCCTCACCACAGGACACAATAGGAAGCAGTGTGTCACTAAGGCCATCCCAATCCTTATTCACGGGGAGCCCCAATCGCTCCATAGCAGGGTCTAGCGTGGCATCGACCAATACGAGTTCTCCGTTTATCTCCACTTTGCAGGCAACATGATAGCTCGTAGGAATTGCTCTGGCCAACTTCCTAAGCTTTGTGGGATAGTCAACTTCTACCTCGTCCCATCGGAAGGGGTAGTAGGCATACAGTACCGTCATTCCCAGTTTCTGGTACATTTCGCACAGCAAGAAATGCTTTGGGGTGCACGACCCCTTACCAGCAGTGAATATCTTGGTGTATCTTTCAGGGTCGATGAGTTCCGGAATTATGGCATAGGGAATGTCTCTTATCATATTGTATATGCTGACCCTCGCTTCAAGGGAGCTTTTACCTTGGGTCCACTGATTGAACTTCGCCAGTAGAATTTCAGTCATATCCTCTCATTCAATCCCTAACCAATTAAAGCTAGTTCCAGCTTATGCGTCAAGTCTCATTGGCGGCGTAGCCTTATGTTCGCGCGATATAAGCGGTCATAGCCTCCAGATTGTGTACATCATGACTATAGAAGCTGTTAGCTTACAGTGCAATACTCCACCTACTTCTTGCTCCAAAATGGGGATAGTCAGATGATCATCGACAATGGGTAAAGAAGATGGGGCTCCAAAGAGACTAGTATTTGGAACACCAAGGCCGGTACAACATCATAGACTTCTTTGCAGTGCAACCTGAGCTGATCTGCTCACCCAAGCAAAAAACACAACGAAAGAGAAGAAGCCCCGACATGAGCCGGGGCTTCTTTGACGATGTTGCGGTAATCGACTGCTATTGGCGGACAACGATGTTGAAGCCTGCGACAGCCGTGGTCGGGTTGGCACTATCTGGAGCACCCATCTGGTTGTCGTAAATGACGTTGCTACCCAGCGTGATCTTGATTCTGAACTTGTCTAGTCCACCGCCACCTTTAACTTGGCCATCAATAACGGTCAACATGAAGCCGTAATTTCCTGTACCATTAATGCTACCCGTGCCCTTGCACTGGGCCCTGGCACCAGTAACCACCAGCCACTGGTAGCTTGTGGCGTAGAAGTTCAAGTTGCCCATTGAGAAGTGGAACTCAGTGGCACCAGCTGGTATCGTGGCGCCTCTATTGTATTTGGCAACGAAACCGAAGTTGGCCATCCCGGTCAATTTCGGATTGGCCTTGTAGGCACCAACAGGTGACTTGATCGAGCCGCTGCCAATCAAAACACCATTCGGATTGTAGACAACAACGGATTCGTAAGTGGAGCGGCCCAGGCCGCCGTCCTTGTCCGTCACTGTCAACGTGACCGTGTAAATGCCGGCCGCGATATAGGTATGGCTGCCAGCTACAGAGCCGGAGCCATTTATCTCAGTCACCACGCCTGGGGAAGAGGCGCCATCCCCCCAGTTCCAGACAGCGGTATGTGTGTCAAGTATGCCCGGGTCAGTGAAGTTGGCGCTGGCATTGATGGCTGTCTTCACCGGTACGGGTGGAGCTGTGATCGTCCCTACTGTCGGCTGTACATTGGCAATAATCACGCTGTTACTGTCAGTAGCACACAAGCCCGCATTATCGCAGACCAGAAGAGTTACAGGAAACGTAAGTGGGCCGTCTACCCCGCAGAAACTAGGGGTCTGACCAGGGGTCTCGAAGACGCCGTCTCTATTCAAGTCCCACGTATAGCTCAGCGCCCCGCCCTCTGGGTCAGAGGAGCCAGTTCCATCGAGAGCAACGCAGGAGCCTTCTTTTACTTTGTACGTACCATTCGCATCTGCAATGGGTGGACAATTATCCCCAAAATCGCAGTAGTCATATGAGTTCGTAGTATATGCCTCATGTATGTAGTACGGCT
>JAPKYM010000098.1 GCA_026394315.1 Candidatus Bathyarchaeota archaeon
GGCACGATAGTGACACGGCTTTGCAGGCTTGACTCTCGGTGGTAGTGTGATAAACTGAGGATGAGGGGAGAGGGAGCCAAATCGTATCTAACCGAGTTACCCTGTAGGGGTTTGACGTCCTATGGTATAATTCTTTCGCTATCCATTTGTCCGGAGGTGCTGTCTGGTTGACCGAAATAAGATAAACATGATCATGAGCACTATCGCTGTGCTCACAGTTCCCCCGAAGCAAGCCGTACCGCTGAACCCAAAAGAATTGGAGCAAGTCTTGACTGGGCCGATTTCAGTCGGTCAATTTGAGGGGCTGCTGTTTGGTAGCCACCGAGATCAGATTGAAGCAGTAGCAGGTGGAAACAAGATCAATATCCGTGATCTGAGCGGAAGACCAGACGTTTCACAAAGTAAGATTCCCACTGTTTTACATTTCTTTGTCCGAACTTCTGCTTCTAAGGTTACCGCCTATGGCGTTAATTTTCTAATTACAGTGCCTTGTGTTGAACCTAACGGGTGGATACTTGAGAACATCCTCACTTCTAAAATCTCCGAAAAGACAGGGAAGACACTAACAGGAGGAGTAGCGCAGCTAAGGATGGAATCCAAGCCCAAGACTTGGAACATCAAGTTGGAGCCTGGCGAGAACGGAATAATCAGTATCGATTTTAACGCCAGCGAGGAGATAGGTGAATTGCCTGATGAGCAGCAGCTCCGCGACGAACTGAAGGTACAATTTGACGCCTTCTTGAAGTTCTTAGATGATCTGGGATTGTAAAAGACATGGGAAGTCCAACCGCTGTTATAGGTACTGAACCTGAAAAGGTTCAAACCACTTCGGGCCCGAAAGAGGGTGGTCGCTGGAAGTTGTATCACCCAGACCCGTCAAAGCCCAGCACAATGAATTTCCGTTTGAGTTTTGAGGAAGAGATGTGGCAGGGCTTGACGGTATTGGGTGAGTATCGGCCTGCATGGTTAATCGCCGATGATTATGCAGCTTTCATAATTCAGCCAGAGGAGGCTACGCCACCAGCAGAGGAAGAGCAAGCTAAGCAAGGGTGCTGGATTGCCTACTTCAAGCCTCCAGCAGCGCTGCCATTGACTATTGCGAATTTCACTATTACGAATTTTATCTGTAATAACCCTGTGGTTAGTTTGCAGAACCTTACACTACCCATAGTCTTTTGGTCGCATGCAACAGCTTCGCGGCGCTTGCCCGCAAGTTTGGAGCAACGACTGAATCAATTGAAACAGCTTCCTGATGGGTGGGATGGCTATGGTGCTCCCCCCATTAGTCCCAAAACTATTCAGAAGACTAGATCAATCCTCCTACAGCTCATTTCACATGAAGAATTGGGACTTCCTGTACCTTTACCTTTTGTGTCACCTACCTTGGGCGGTGGTGTTGGCTTAGAGTGGAAACTGGAATCAGGCAAGGAACTTCTGCTAGAGGTATCACCAGCTGGGGATATGTCGTACCTTTTGGTCGTGCCGAAGCCAGAGGGAGGAGAAGAGGAAACTGAGGATGTTGTTAAAGGCTCACAGGAATTGGAGAGCCTCTTTCAGATCATTAGCGAGTGAGGCTAGGTTTTGGTCTTTCAAGAGGACGAACAGTTTCTGAGGATGATCCTTCCGAACTGGTTTGACTTCGAAAAGTAACAAGTACAGAGTTGGGCCTTCGATAATCACCCCTCGACACCAGATCGCATGTCAGTGAATTGGGCGATACTCTCATCTGCCGAAGAGACGGCTAAGGCCGTTCCTGGAGCCGGTGTAGCTTCCATCACAGCTGGGTTATGCTACAGGGAGAACCAAGACATAGAATACACTCCCACGAATAACAACTCTGCCCACTGTGATGTGGTAGGCCAGAAGACTAAAGCTGTGAAGCGGCACTTGAGGGACGCGGCGATACTTTTGCTTCCTCCGGGGCAACCTACTTCTCCCAATCCCTAGTCTTCAGTCATCGACATTCCTTGCCAGATTTTGTTCCCTTAAAAACTGGCCTTTCGCAACTCCCTTAACTAAGAAGCCCGAATCTGATTCAGAACAATCTTGAACAATGGAATCACACCAAAATACAAGAGAACCTACTCGACCTCTATACGGGAACTGAAGTAAAGGCGAGGTAATCTAGGGTGCGTACTGCAGAGAAGAGTAAGACTCTGACTCTGGTGGCTGATCCCAAGTTGCCTCTCGGCGGTCAGTCATGAGCGGCTTCTCACGATAGTACCATAC
>JAPKYM010000129.1 GCA_026394315.1 Candidatus Bathyarchaeota archaeon
TCTCCTTTATCCAGCCCAAGAAGGGCTCGTTCTAATCTTGGCAATAGATCATGTGAACCGATCCTAGTCAGGAAAGGCTCTCCCTTTCGCGTGGTCTCGATATAATATCTCCGCTCTCAAGCTTCATCATATAGTGGACCAACACACTGTCTCCAATGCTGATTGGCATGAGAACCCACCTTACATACGACAAAGGAGAAGCACGCGCTCATTCAGTCCGCTGGTTAAGATGATGCTCGCAAGAGCTATTCTCCGTCATAGGCAATGTCTTGTCCATCATATACAACTGAACGGCTTCTGCGACGGTCCCAGTTATTCCATGCCTCACTTCGATCCCCAATTGTCTGCACGCCAGGTACGGGCGCATTCCCATTGCGGTTACCAAAATCAAACTAACTCCATTCTCATCGAGCATTCGAACCGACCCGGCACATTCTGTGTGGGCCGTGTTTGAAAGCGACTCTACAGCCTTAATCTTCCCATCCTCCAAGTTCACTATCGCGTAAGAGTCACATCGCCCAAAATGAGGCGACACAGGAGCATTGAGGTCTGCTTGACCTATACACGGCACTGCTATCCTCGTCTTGTTCATGTCTCCAGCCTCGCCCCCACCTTACGACTTGCTCTAACGTGTCCCCTATCTTGGGCTGCCCTATGAATGTTGGTACCTTTGCATTTCGGACAATTGACCGGCCTTGCAGTTCCAAATGGTTCCTTCCACCGGCTCTGACAGTCACAGCATTTGAATAGTCGTTCTCCTTTCCAAATCATATAATCTCCTCCTTCAATCCTGATCGCTTTTCCTTTGACCAAGCCATCTGCGATCTTGTGATGCGCGGACTCTAGAATCCGATGAAATGTCGGCTGAGATACCTTCATGGTAACGGCGGCCTCCTCTTGGTCAAGCCCTTTCAAGTCCTTCAGCCTTACCGCCTCAAGTTCGTCAACTGTCAAGCTGACCTTCTCCAGTGCTATCAACGGCACTCCCCTCGGTTTGAAGTAAGTGACGGACGGCTCGCAGCACACCCATCTACATTTCCTCGGCCTGGCCATAATAATGAATAAATATTCATAATTAATAAATGTATGGAAATGTCATATGGCTACACTTGTTAGAGGGATCGCATGCGCGATCGCCTCCAGGAGATGTGGGTCAAACGCTCTCAGAAGACAAAAAGCCCAGATTGAACGCGCGCCTAGGATGGGCGATATTAGAGGGAGACCTAACAAAGAAGATCTAGAGAAAATAAAACAGAATTCTCAGAAACTGGTACAAGAGGTATTCATACACGGGCGGAGCGATACCTAGATACCTTATAGTTGAATTCGGTGCGCGTGGATTCGGAATATTCATTAGTGATTCATGATGTCACTGCTCTTCACATGAGATGGCGACTTGCAATGAATTGGTGAAGTTCTTGAAAGCAAAATCCAAAGAAGACTTGATGAAACGTGCTTATGATTTGGGTTTCAACTATACCAAGGATTATGGAGGTTGCTCGCAATGTGTTTTTGCAGCTGTGAGCGAAGTCCTGGGAGCTGGAAGCCGCGAGATCTTCAAGACGATGGACGGCCTAGCCGGAGGATTGGTCCGCGCAGGAGATGGTACATGTGGCGCCTTGTCAGGCGGTGTGGCGGCGATAAGCCAGAGGTATGGCAGGGAAGATTTCCAGAATCCTGGAGAAAGAGAGAAGGGGATGGTGCTGGGCAAGAAGCTACATGACCGGTTCATAGAAGAGTTTGGAAGTGCCGTCTGTAAGGATGTTCAGACGAGGATTATTGGAAGGTCCTTCAACCTCTGGGACCCCAAGGAACATGAAGAATTCAATAAGGCAAAGGGTGACAAGTGCCAAAATGTTGTTGGGAAAACTGCAAAGTGGACTGTCGAAATTCTGCTGGGCGAGGTCTAGCTAACACACATTTGCCGAGTCGCGACCTTGGGTTTACAACTTTTCCTGCCAATTAGGTGGGTTGGCGCGCGCTAAACTAGTGAGGAGATAGTTTGCCTATCAAAAAATCCATCCGACTCAGGGTGAGAGCTGGAGACACTGATTATACGGGATTCGTCTTTAACGCTCGCGTGGTAGAATGGTTCAGTATCGGAAGAATAGAGACTCTCCGCTCAAGGAAGATCACATACTTGAATGATGGCCGCCTCGCCGTTGACGGTCGGCCGCAGGATGTCTCACTGGTTGTTGGCGAAGTCTACGTCAAATTTCACTCGCCAGCGAAGTTCGATGACTTGGTTCAACTTCAGACGAGAATAATCGAAGTAAAAGACAAGACAATCAAATTCGGTTTTGAAGTAAGAAAGGCTTCGGACAGAAAAATACTAGCAACAGGTTCGAGCACTTCCGTATGTATTGATCAAAGAACCGTCAGATCGGCAAATATTCCTAATGACCTGGCTGAAAGGTTGAGATCATAGTCCAGCTTGCACACGCATGCTGCTAGTGGGAGAAGGGGTCCCGAAATCTAGTCCAACATTCTAACGCATAGCGCTCACATTTTCAACACTCAGTTGAGGTAAGTGCGCGTTAACGGCTTCAGGAAATGCGGTTAGCAGAGAATAAATAGTTGATGAGATGTGATAGTGGGACAACTCTGGAGAAAAGGACGATTGGCCGAAGTTGGAAATCAGAAGATACTAGTATTTGACAGGCGTGTCTGCACTGGCTGTAGACTCTGCGAACTTGCCTGCTCATTCGCGAAATTCAATAACATAAACAGCTACGAGAGG
>JAPKYM010000305.1 GCA_026394315.1 Candidatus Bathyarchaeota archaeon
GACGTCGGGCAAAGTCCAGAATCGCTCAACCCACCGTGAAAGCAAACACCTGTTCCAGATGCGGAACTCCAGTCGGACCAGGAGACGTGTTCTGTCCAAACTGTGGATCAAGTATCAACGAGTGAGACTAAACGGAAAGATCACAATCAAGGATCTTCTTCGAGGCGCGCAGCGTGCGCTATCATGTCATCTTGACATTGCTTTCCAGTTGATCGATACTTCCCATCCAAAGTGAATGATGGGAGAAAGAAAAGGATTTGTGGCCAGCATCGGAGCGCGCGTACAGGTAAGTCTCTGCAACATGCCCATGCTCTGTAGACATCGTTTCCTCCTACGATAGCCTTTCAAGAATAGGTCGAAGGTATCCTATTAGAAAGCGCGCCCTTTATATGAACTGCAAGCTGACATCCTGATAGTTGATTTCTTCCTCTACGCGCGCTGCTAACTCTTAAATTCATGTGATACTAGAACTTAGTTGATTTCACTCATGCGCTCTACTTCCAGTCTAGTGTACATGTTCCTGTTTCTAATGCTAATATTTGCAGTAGATCACGCCTCCGGCATCAGTCAACTGGTTAAAAACGGAGGATTCGAAGAGGGTATTAACTCCTGGACTAGATTGGGAGTCGAGGCAGCAGTAAGCGATTCATATGCCAACTCTGGAAGGTATTCACTTAGAACAAGTAACGGCAGCGCGTGGCAGAATATTCAACTCGAAAAGACTTCGGACTTTAGCCTAAAGTTAGGCTTTTGGGTCTACCTGTATAATCCTACAACAAGTACTGGAAAAACAGAGGGTGCCCTGACGGTTGAAGCTGCCTCAGAAACCAGCAAGAACAACATCACCTACTATGTAGCTGGAAATATCCCCCAAGAAAATAGTGGTACAGCAATACCGATCTCAGATCTTCAACTCAATAAATGGAATCATGTGGAAGCAAATCTCAATCAAGATTTCAAGAAGCTCTATCCTAGTATTGACTTCAACACCATCAAAAAGATGAGAATAATATTATGGTCCTACAAAACATCCAATCCAACACCTTTTTGGGACGACATAAGTCTAACCTATGAGGCCATAGCGCAACCCACATCATCACCCACCCCGAGTCCCTCTGCCCCACCCACTACTGAACCTGCCCCCACAGTCACTCCAACTGTACAGAGTCCTACGACAACTCCAGCCGCTACACTCACCCCTTCACCGACCACAACAAGTGAGGCAGTACTGAAGACTGAGGAAGCTTCGAAGACGAATTACACCATCCCAGTTCTGGTCATAGTAGCATTCGGCGCCGTCATCGGAGGCAGCGTCATGATGCTTAAACGTAAACCAAAGCCTCAAGCGCCAAAGCCTGAAGCACCCTCACCATCAAGAATCGAGCCGCAAAAGAAACCGGAAGAAAAGAAAGCAGAAGCTCCAACACCAGTGAGAGTCGAAGAGATCAAAGTCGAAGAAAAGAAGGCAGAAGAGAAGATCGAGGTACCAACTCCAAGAGTCGAGATCGACTACGACAAGATCGCAGAAAAAGTGCTCGAGAAAATGCCAGTAAGACCAGATCTCAAAGCAACTGCGGACAAATTCTGTGGCAGCTGCGGTGCAC
>JAPKYM010000359.1 GCA_026394315.1 Candidatus Bathyarchaeota archaeon
TCAAGTTGAATCGCATTGACTGGACAGTTGGCGTTATTGAAACAAACAGCGCATTCTATGCATTTGTACCTGTCAATATGCGCTTTCCTGTCTTTGCCGAGAGAAATCGCTCCGGGGGGACAGTAAGGCACACATCTGGTACATCCGACGCAAGAATCGGAGATTATCAAGCATCTTTCACCTATTCTTTGACGTTATCCGATGTGAGAATCAGGAACTAATATAAACCTAACTCCAAAAACACGCGCGAATCATTACGAGGAGGCTTGTTCGACAGTGCAAGTAGGTTACCTGTGGGGATTACGCTTAATAATCGTTTAGTGGCTACTACGTTTCAGTCTCCAGAGGTGCAAGAGTCAAAATGGCCAAACCAAAAGTCTACGTGACTAGGGAAATACCCAAAGCTGGAATGGATGTCCTGAAACCCTACTGTGAAGTCGAAGTCAATCAAGCTGAACAGCCGCCCACAAAAGCTGAGTTAATATTACGAGCAA
This sequence comes from Candidatus Bathyarchaeota archaeon, assembly GCA_026394315.1. GTDB lineage: Archaea > Thermoproteota > Bathyarchaeia > 40CM-2-53-6 > RBG-13-38-9 > JAPKYM01. The sequence continues at coordinate 495 of JAPKYM010000359.1, forward strand.
GCGATAAAGACGGTCTGATATGCCTGCTTACCGACCAAGTTGACAAAGAAGTATTGGCATCAGGTCCACAGCTTAAGGTAGTCAGTTCAATCAGTGTCGGATTCAATCACATAGATGTCTCAGAGGCGACAAAGAGGGGGATCTACGTCACCTATACTCCAGGAGTCCTGACGGATGCAACGGCGGACTTCACGTGGGCGCTTATTATGGCCACTGCCAAGAGGGTAGCTGAAGCTGACAGGTACGTCCGAGACCTCAAATGGAAGATCGCTTGGGCCCCCATGATGTTCCTTGGATCAGAAGTGTACGGAAGAACGCTGGGGATAATCGGCCTAGGAAGGATAGGCTCCGCCGTCGCAGAGAGAGCAAAAGGTTTTCGAATGAAGCTAATGTATTACGACCCTGTGAGAGCTCCAACGCAAAAAGAGAAAGAGGTTGGAATCGAATACACATCACTTGAAAACGTTCTCAAACAGGCCGATTTCGTGACAGTACATGTGCCGTACCTGCCAGAAACGCATCACCTGATTGGCAGAGATCAACTAAGAATGATGAAGCCTACTGCTCATCTGGTGAATACTGCTAGAGGGCCAATAGTTGATGAGGCAGCATTAGCTACTGCCATCAAGGAGAAGTGGATCGCCGGCGCCGCACTTGACGTCTTCGCGAAGGAACCCATTGAATCACAGAACCCACTCCTTCACCTTGAGAACGTTACGCTTGCACCCCATATTGCAAGTGCTACCGGAGAATCGAGATTCGCGATGGCAAGAATTGCCGCAGAGAATCTGATCGCAGTACTCAAAGGAGAGAAACCAACATTCCTAGTGAACGCTGACGTCATGACTGTAAGACCGTTGTCCAGAGCTAAGATGCTCTAGAAGGTATCTAGGAGAGCTCAATTGTCTCCGATAGTAAACAAGGAGACACTCATACAGAATGCCCTGACGACTGCCGACCGCAACGTCAGAATGGCCGCTCTAAGTTCAATTGAGGCGGCATTGCTAGCTATTAACCCCCGTCAACTTATCCTTGACCACATTCAAGTCCAAGGATCAAGAATTCAACTTGACTCGCTGCAATTTGACCTGGACCAATTCAAACGAATTATTGTGATTGGGGGAGGAAAAGCGAGCGGTCTCATGGCCGAAGCCTTTCAGACTATACTGGGGGACAGAATATCTGTGGGTTTGGTCAACGTTTTATCTGGGACAGCTTCCAGATACGCAACTGGCAAGATTGCTCTAAACGAAGCTGGGCACCCAATCCCTAACAAGGACGGAATGCAGGGAGCTCGAAGAATGCTTGAGCTCGCCGAAAGTGCTCAGGGGAATGATTTGATAGTATGTCTCATCTCCGGAGGTGGCTCAGCAATGATGGCACTACCACGAGAGGGATTGAGCTTGGAAGACAAACAAGCCATAACCAAGTTACTCTTGCGCAGCGGAGCCGATATTGCTGAGATGAATGTTGTCCGAAAGCACCTGTCGGACTTCAAAGGGGGATGGCTTGCAAGGAAAGCACAACCAGCCACCCTTCTTAGCCTGATACTATCGGATGTTGTAGGCGATCCTCTGGACTCCATAGCTTCCGGCCCGACAGCTCCAGATCCTACCACTTATCATGACGCTATCGAAATACTTCACAAATACCAGATCTGGGAACAGGTGCCGGCCCCTGCACGTAAGATCCTTGAAGAAGGCGATAAGGGTCTTCTTCCGGAGACTCCGAAACCGGGGGACCCTGCGTTCGCCGGAGTTCGCAATGTGATTATCGGGAACAATAGAGGCGCTTGTCTGGCTGCTAAGGCTCGACTTGTTGAACTTGGATTTCACACACAACTGTTGACTTCACACTTCGAAGGTGAGGCCAAAGACGTAGGGATTTTCCTAGCATCGATTGCCAGTGAGATACTGCATTCGGGAAATCCCCTTCCCCGTCCAGCAGCATTGATCGCCGGAGGAGAATCAACGGTTAGTGTGAGAGGTAACGGTGTTGGAGGTCGTAATCAAGAATCAATGTTGAGCGCAGCTATCAAAATAACTGGCGAAAAAGGTGTCTGCTTGGCATCAATAGGTACGGATGGTATAGATGGCCCAACCAAGGCAGCCGGAGCAGTTGTGGACGGCTTGACCTTGATGAGAGCGAAGGACAATGGACTTGACTACAAGAAAGCGCTTAGTAACAATGACTCGCATACTTTCTTCTCAGCACTAGGGGATACTATCATGACTGGACCTACGGGTTCAAACGTCAACGACATTGCGATAGTATGTGTAGCATGAGATTATGCGTGAACCAAATTCGAGATTCGGGAAATCCCGACCTGACATAGTGGTTCTCCATGACTTCGTTCTTGATCACTATGTAACATTCAGAGAATCATTGGTCGATGTTCTGTCAAAGATCCAACCGATAGCAGATCGGGGCGGGGGGAATATTGTGGTAAAGCAATATCTCTCCAGAGGTGGAAAGGCTTCTAATCTGGCATCTGCTCTGGCAAAGCTCGGTTCCCAAGTTCATCTGATTGCGAGAACAAGCAGATTCGGCCACAGTCTCGCCAAGATGTTCTTGGAGTCAGAAGGGGTAGACATATCGTGTGTAAAGGCTGATGGCAAACTAGCGCTCACAGTCTCAATTGAGACGAAACACGAAGGAAGACCAATAAACATCATGCTAAGCGATCCAGGTTCGAATGGTACCTTCGGATACTCTAACATAAGTAAGAAAGGGCTTCAGTTGATGGAGAAGTCTGATGGGGTCGTTCTGGCAGATTGGGCGCTGAACTCTAGAGGGACTGACCTGGCAAAAGAGGTCTTTGGTCGGGTGGGCAGATCAAAGCTTCTGATGATCGATCCCGGTGATGTTTCAAGGAGAAAAAACGAAGTCAAGGAGCTAATTGATTGTGTCCTTCGCAAGGGTTACGGAATCCTGAGTCTTAACGAGAGTGAGGCTTTGTATCTGGCCGAGAAGGCCTCGGACGAGAGGGTCGGCCGGAGAACAGTCTCACCTGAGATACTCGGCCTTGACGCGGCAAAGGTCTTGGCTGAGGAGTTCAATATGAGGGTGGACCTTCACACCAGGCTCTTTTCTGCGACAATAAGCAATGGTCACTGTTTAACAGCTCCTACCTACAAGGTCGAGGCGAAAAGGGTAACAGGGGCGGGGGATGCATGGAACGCTGGAAACATTTATGCCGAATGCATTGGTCTTTCCGACCTCCACCGCCTAGAATTCGCAAATGCTCTGGCAGCATACTACGTGTCAAGTCCAGAAGGCACCCATCCGACCTTCAAAGCTGTCTCAAATTTGGTTAAATCATGGCGCAATCGCAGGAGAAGACTCGTGCACCCTTGAGCCGGGACTGGTAGAATGCGCTACAATATAAGTTCTTTTCGAGGTTGGATCCGCTGATCATGCGACTAGTATCTAGCGGTCTCTATTCAACATAAATTTCACAAGATCCACCAAGCGGCAAGAGAAAGCCCACTCATTATCGTACCAAGCAAATATTTTGGCGAAGAATTTCCCTATGACCATCGTCATCTCGCTATCGACAACCGCTGAGTAAGGGTTGCCAATAACGTCTGAGGATACAAGCGGCTCCTCGGTATACTGCATTATACCTTTCATTTCGCTCTCGGCCGCTTTCTTCAGAGCGCCGTTGATGTCTTCGACAGAGATCTCTTTCCTAAACTGTGCCACCAAGTCGACTATGGATCCATCCGGAACCGGGACTCGCAGCGCCACTCCGTCGAGTTTACCTCTGAGTTCTGGGATAACTTCAGCTACCGACCTTGCAGCTCCAGTAGTTGTTGGTATTATCGATAGGCACGCGGCCCTTGCCCTGCGCAGGTCCCTATGAGGGAGATCCAAGATTCTTTGATCATTCGTATATGCGTGACAAGTGGACATCAGTCCGTACTCGAGGCCGAAATTGTCGTTGAGGACTTTCACGAGAGGGGCAATGCAATTTGTGGTGCATGAGGCCATTGATACTATGTGGTGCTTCTTTATGTCATACTTCTCTTGATTTACCCCGAGAACTATTGTTACATCAGGATTCTTGGCGGGAGCAGTAATCACCACCTTCTTGGCTCCTGCCGTGATATGCTTCGCCGCATCCTCACGGTTTGTAAAAAGACCTGTGGCTTCTAGGACATAATCAATACTCAGAGATTCCCACGGTAAGCTGGAGGAATCCCTCTCCGAAAGGACCACAGTCTCTTTGCCGTTAACGGTGAATGAGTCTTGCTCAGCCTCGACATCAGCATCTAACTTTCTGAGTATTGAGTCGTATTTGAGAAGATGAGCCAGTGTCTTGGAATCAGTAACATCATTTACGGCAACGATCTCAAATTCGTCTTGAAACTCGCGGTCCCTCAGCGAGGCGCGGTAGAAGTTGCGGCCGATCCGACCGAAACCGTTTATGGCAACCCTTGCTTTCATGCATGCATCGCCAGATCTCGGAATACGGTTAGCGGGCGTCGTTACTATTGTATCTTCTGGAATCTGTTCTTGAGCTTCTCCAGAACACCTGTAAGGGTGGTGTATTCCATTTCTTCCGGACCCAGTCGATGCGGAACGAATGGGCCGTGGAGTCTCAAGTAATCGGCCAGGTCGTTGGCTTTGGCTCGTGCTTTATCGAACGCTGGATCGTCGAAGAGATCCGCAGGACCTACCAGGGAGGCATTAGCTATCTGAAAACCGAGGGCGACAACCCGCGGAGGGCCGTCAAATCTAGTGCACTTGTTCTGAGAGTCACTGTAGCTGACCGGCATAAGGGGACCATGGTGTGATCCACGCATCCACCCAGGAACTAGGTGGGGAGAAGCAAAAGGCTCTAGAACTTCACCCACAGCTGGAAGACCATTCTGAGCTCTAACAATGCAGACTGGGTCATCTTTTCCGACATATCGGCCTGCTATCATCGAGAGCTTTGATGTACTGGCGGCCGCTGCAGGCAAACCATCATTTCGAGAGATCTTTGAGATTACGTACCTATTTGGATCCCCTATGAGGGCTAAAAGATCATAGATCTCCTCGGGGCACTTCAGTTTGATACTCAGGCCTTCATGAGTGTCTAACACTTCAAAGGTAAATCCACTGTGAAGAGAGGGGTCGATTACCAGTCCAACCGTATTAAAGGGGTCGGCGAATATCTTGTAGAGAGGAAGGTTCCATGCGCCTGGCGCAGTTTTGTCCGCAAGGAAGACGACCAGTGGGTCGCTTACCCTCTCCTCGAACTCTAGTTCAGCGGCGCCAGGCCCCATTCCTTTCACATTCCCTGAAAAAGCATCAGATAGCAAATCCTGACCCGCAGCGTACAGTTTCAGAGGTCTTGAGACTTTCTCAGTCACATCTATGAAAGTGTTCCAAGCCAGCTCATGTATCTCCTTGTCATTCTCTCCTCTTTGATGACTCATTATAAGCTCCAGATCGTCACCGCAATGTGTGACGTGAAAATCCACTATCAAGGATTCTTTACGTGCCTGTTCTAAGTGCTGTCTCGCAACCTCCAACTGTCTGGGATGTGTTATGTGGTGACCGACAAGCGAACCGACGTCCGCTTTTATTACGGATATTGTCGTCTTTTGTTTCAAAGGCATTTCTCCCCGACCTCAATTACATCGATTTTTCCGGCACAGGAGTTAAATGTAATCTGTTTTCGAGGTTCTTAACCTTTTAAAGTAATATTCATGATCAAACTAAAATGTTTTCGCGTAATATTCGCAAAACTAAGACGGAGCGATCTTACGTCAGAAATTGAAGATTTAGATAGAGGCAGCCTATAATCTGCGACAAAGTGGAAAGACATGACCTTTAAGAAGAGTATCAAGTTTCCATTGATCTTGGTAAACTTGAAGTCCTACTATGAGACTATCGGATCCAAGGCAGAAGAACTGACCAAGATTGCCGAAGAAGTTGCAGACAGTACCGGGGTATGCATTGGTATCGCTCCCCAGTATATGGACCTTAGACAAATAGACCGCTTCAGAATCCCCGTGTTTTCTCAGCACATAGACCCGATTCTGCCCGGAGCACACACTGGCCACGTCCTCGCGGAGTCCGTGTCCGCAACTGGCGCAGTTGGTGCAATACTGAACCATTCCGAAAGAAGGCTCGAACTTTCAAGCATCGAAATGATTGTGGAGAGACTTCGGTCACTGGGATTGATTTCTGTTGTCTGTGCAAGTTCTCTCAGAGTTGCGATGGCAGTGGCATCTTTGGATCCCGACATGGTCGCCATTGAACCACCAGAGTTGATAGGGTCAGGAATCGCAGTCTCCAAAGCCAAACCCGAGGTTGTCTCTGGATCTGTTGAAGCGATCAAAAGAATAAACTCAAGAATAGTTGTACTCTGCGGGGCAGGCATCTCCTCTGGAAGCGATGTGCATGCTGCGATCCAACTGGGGACCAGCGGCGTTCTCGTGGCGAGTGGAATTGTGAAAGCCCCTGACTGGAAGAAAGCTCTTCTTGATTTGGCCACATCTGCAGCTGAGACTTGACAAGGTAGAATAGAGACCATGAAAGTCAAGTTCGAATGCCCGAGTTGTCTGCTGAACAGAGCCCAAGTAGAGTCAGAGAGAGCATCAAGTGATCCAAGCCTAAGGCTCGAAACACTCATGGCTGCCGTCAGAGAGATCGGATGCCATATCACGCCAGAGGTAACGCCATCGTATCTAGGCACGATCAGAGATCGCACCATCAAGAAGGTCTCAGGGAATCCCGATCCCTTTAGAATAGAAAAGGTCACTAGCAATGATCAGGCATTAAAGCTAACTTCTCACGTACGCAAATACGTACTCTCAGGTAGGAATCGGTCCGAGCAATTTAGAAGGGCTTGTTTAGCCTCAATAGTTGGAAATGCCTTTGAGTTCGGCATCAAAGGATACGACTTTCGTTATGAGAACCTTCCCCGAATGATCGAAACAGCTGAGTGTGATCTTGCAATCGACCATATAGGACTGATAGAAAGCTTGGTCGCCAAATCAAAGAACATAGTTCTACTGACTGATAATGCTGGTGAGATTGCCTTCGACAAGATACTGGTTGAATATGCCCGACAAATGGGCGCATATGTCGTAGTTGCCGTGAAGGCCGCGCCAATAAGCAATGACGCAACAATGGAAGATGCTCTTGCTGTTGGAATGGCAGAGACGGCGGACAGAGTCATTACAACTGGCACAGACTCAGTAGGTCTGCAATATGAGGAATGCAGCAAGGAGTTTGTCGAGATCTATTCTAAGAGTGACTTGATAATTGCAAAGGGTATGGCCCATTACGAGACTCTTTCTGAAATGCGATTGCACCGGCCTCATGCACTATTATTTAGGGTGAAATGTGGGGCAATAGCCAATGACTTGGCCGTCGATCTTGGTAAGAACGTAGCATATCTCGTCAAGCCCTAGCTTCTGTGAGAATAAGGAAACGTCAACCTTTATAATATGCAATCCATCACTAGAATTCAAGAGTGAGTTAAAACCATGGCATTTATTGGTCCGTGGGAAATTGCCCTAATACTAGCAATTGTCCTAATACTATTCGGTCCAAAGAAGCTGCCAGAGCTGGCAAAGTCCCTGGGGGACGCGATAAGACAATATCGACAGGCGTCGGATGGAACGCTTGCAACACCCGCTCCAGTACAACCTGTGCAGTATAAGACAAGGGAATCCGAACTGCTGATTGAAACCGCAAGAAAGCTAGGCATAACAACTGAGGGCAAGACCATGGAACAGATTTCTAAAGAGATTACGGCAGCCGCTTCCCAGCCGGCTAAACAATAAGGGTCAGAGTCACCAAGCATTCTTACCGCAGTAGCCTTGTCCTTGCGCTCGCTATCAGGAGAACCCCTATGCTAGGCGCTATTGTTCTGGCAGGGGGGCCCAGTTCCAGGCTCGGGAAGAATAAGGCGATGATCGAGTTCAAGGGAAAGCCTCTCCTAAGGCACGTTGTTGATCAGTGCATATCGATCGCCGCAAAGGTCGTAGTGGTCATCGGTAGAGAGGACGCACTTGAGCACTACTCGCGCATCCTTCCCCAAAATGTGGAACTGGCCATGGACATCAGTAGGCACAAAAACCCTGTCAACGGCATTGCATCTGGTGTGGGGCATCTGAATACCACCTACACGCTAGTCTTACCGTGTGACACACCGTTTGTGAGGAGTGACGTGTTAAGGTTTCTTTTTGAGAAGGCTCACGGCTATGATGCAGTAGTTCCGCTATGGCCTAACGGACATATTGAGCCACTTCACGCAATCTATAAGCTTGAGCCGACAAGATGTGCACTACAAGAAGTCTTTGGCGACGAAAATCCAAGGGTGTCAAACCTAATCGAGAGACTCGAAAAAGTAAGGTACATTGATACGGAGGAGATCAAGGAGTTGGATCCACTTCTTGCATGCTTCATGAACATAAACAGTCTTCACGAACTCGAACTTGCCGAGGAGATCCTCCGGTATTCCGAGGCATCGATAGCAATATAGGTCGTTGTTTCCAGACTACAGGATCCAAGGACAGGGGCTGATACATGTAGATGCCCACGTTCCACGGTAGGAGCATTCGCGCGACAGCGCTTATGCCCTTCAAAGTCTTCGAGACATCCGTACAATATGCCGGGATGGTTGAGAAGACAGGTCAGCAGTGTAATGTATCATAGTCCGAAAGGCTCCTCCTCAGGTGCATTGACAACTTGCCCGATTCAGCGGTGAAAATACTACGAGGTGCGTCGTTTCTAGTCTTTGACACTTCAGTCAGTGCACTTGTCGGCATATTGGCCTTCGCCCTAATCAGCCGTCTCATAACCATGACTGAGATGGGCATAATGACTGTACTACTTATGGTGACAAGCACTTGTCAGCTGATCTCGACGATGGGTTTATCGAGTGCTTCCACAAAGTTCATCGCTGAAGCCATGGGACAAGGGGATGTTAAAACCGCTTCTGCAGTAGCCTCAAAAGTTCTGAAAGTTGCTCTAGCAACTTCTTCTGTAATGGCCCTCATGTGCTTCGTGTTCTCTGAAGACCTCTCGAGACTCCTTTTGGGTACTCCACAACATCAGATTCTTTTTCAAGTTCTTCCAGCAATTCGGGGAACTGTTCAGTTGGATGATCGTGGTTGCTCGCCTCAGCCGTTTGCCAAATGGTGTTCTGTTGTTGCAACGGTAGTACCTCAGGACTATAAAGCTCTGCCGTTTCACTATCGGGAATGGCGGCCTCTTTTTCCTGCTGCCATGCGGATTCAATCCGTGCGATTTCTTCGGTATGGGTCTTGATCTGCTGCCGGGCATCGCTTTGAAGTCGTGCCAATTCTTCCGCATGTTCTTTTGTTTGCCGCTCTATCTCGATCGTCAGCAGGTCTTTGGCCTGTGTGAGCATTTCGGTCTGCTGATGGGCGGCATCTAACGCGGCACGGATTTTTGTTATTTCTTCTGTTTGATGTTGCGCTGTATCTTCGGTTGTGGCCAAAAGTTGTTCCACCTCCTGCCGACGGGCGTTTGCCTGCTG
>JAPKYM010000160.1 GCA_026394315.1 Candidatus Bathyarchaeota archaeon
GTCCATTCCGTCTCTGGCATTGTTCAGCCCTATCTCCTTCAATTTGTCTCTGACGATGTGAGGTACGTCGACGTAGCAGTCAGTTGTGATTTGGCCAGTGACAATCACATTCCCTTGCATCACCAATGTCTCACAATCCACCCTTGCTTCAGGGTCTTCACGCAAAATAGCGTCTAACACAGCATCTGATATTTGGTCTGCAACTTTGTCTGGATGACCTTCTGCCACAGATTCTGAAGTGAAAAGATATCCCCCAGTTTTGGTCATGCGCATCCTCTGACTGAATTCACTACTCGGATTCTTAATCATTTCGCCGTCTCGCCTCAGAGTACGTGCATGAATGCCCCGCAACGCGTGTTTGTTGTACTCCAGTCGTGACGCGCTTAGCTAGTTTTTTGAAGATTTTTCTCCGGTTACTATGAAGCCCATGGTTGTCTTTTTTGCTTTGGATGATTTCAAGTCAGTCTTCGACAAGATTGACTGGATCTCTTGGACTGTGTAAGAAGCGTTTATGGATGATATGAGTCGCTCTCAGACAGCAGACGCATTGATAATCGAAACTCTCCGAAAGAAAGGATACAAGGCTACTACGCAAAGGATAGCGATCTGTCGATTTGCCCTTCATAGCCGAGATCATCCGACCGCGCAGAGAATCTACTGTGAAGTCAAGAAGGTTCATCCAACAGTCAGCCTCGCAACAGTCTACAAGACACTTCAAATCCTTACGGAACACGGCCTAGTCCAAGAACTGGATTTGCCAGAAAGCCAGGCAAGATTCGATTCTTATGTGGAACCTCACATTAACCTGGTCTGCATGCGGTGTGGCAAAATCCAGGATTTCAAGGATAAGGCTGCTCAAGAAATGGTTGAGAGAGCTGTGGCCAAAGCAGAATTCACGCGGACAAGACAACGCCTGGACGTTTACGGTCTGTGCAAGACATGCCGCGGCAAGACCAAATAGGCCTACGTCATGATCTGGCTCTCAGCGATGACGAACACTTTTCAGGTTTAGTTTAGAACACTTAAGAACTGCGCCAGATTGTTTAGCGCGCTTTAGCTACAGCTTTCCTAATGCGGTCATTTTTTTTAAGAAATTAGCTCAGTATAACATCAATGAGCAGGGCGAATATTATCCCGACCAAGAGACTAACGGAGACAGTGTGTTTGTACCCGTACTCATGCGCCACCGGGATCAATTCATCTGCTGTAATGTAGGTCATCACTCCCGCCGCGAAGACCAATGAAAAGCCTACAATGGTCGTCGTTCCAAGAAGAGAGAGAGCAAGAGCGCCAACTAGGGCTGCGAGGGGTTCAGCCAGTCCTGAGAGAAGCGTGATTAATGCTATCTTGATGGGTTTCATTCCTGCTTCCGCAAGAGGGATGGCGGTTGCGAGGCCTTCAGGTATGTTGTGAAGCATTATGGCGATAGCGATTATCAGGCCCAGTCTAGGCATGTAAGTGTAGCCTGCGGCTACAACGAGTCCTTCGGGCAAGTTATGCAGTGTTATTCCCAAAGCTATGAGCTTCCCCGTTCTGAGCTTTTCCGCGTTCTTGCTAATTTTCCCTCCAGCCGTTATTTCAATGTGAGGGATTGTAAGATCCAGGGCGATCATCATGAGGGCGCCTACTGAGAACATAACTATTAGTTCGATGTGTGAGAGCAGCTTTTGAGCCTCGAAGAAGAGGTTGTTGAATGAGACCAGAAGCATTACGCCAGAAGCGAATCCAAGGGAGAAACTCACGACTCTGTGAGTGACTTTTCTCAGGGCAATTGCGATTATCCCGCCAATTCCTGTAGCCATCCCTGCAACAAGGCTTAGAAGAAATGGTTCAAACACTGAAGCCATACTGC
>JAPKYM010000161.1 GCA_026394315.1 Candidatus Bathyarchaeota archaeon
CAAGTAGCTGAGATTCTAGGTATCTCTCAATCCGCCGTGAGCAAGTACTCCAACAAAGTCAGAGGGTACGTTGTGGAAATTGACAAGGTGGAGGACGTTCATCCGCTGGTAAACGACATGATAACGATGGTGTTGAGTCGTGAATATGCTAGGGCGGAGTTTGTGGATCTTTTCTGTAAGGTCTGCAAGGTCGTTAGGAAGACAGGGTTGGTGTGTCAGTTCTGCAAGAGAGCCGAGCCAAACCTCAAGATAGAAGACTGTAGCTTCTGTCTTGAAGTGAAGTTTCAAAAGAGCAAGGAGTGAAACTTTGTCTTCGTTTGATGAGAAAGCCGTTCTCGACACTCTTGAGAAAGTTAGCAAAAGTGTGGTAAACATAAACACGGTGAAGCTTATCAGCCGAATGTTGTATCAGGCGATCCCTGTGGAAGGTATGGGTTCGGGAACGATAATCGATTCGAAAGGACAGATTCTGACTAATAATCATGTGGTCGGAGGCGCAGAGAAAATAACTGTGACTCTCTGGAATGGTGAAATGCTTGAAGGCAAGATCGTAGGTGCATGTTCCGTGCACGACACGGCGATTGTCAAAGTGAACAAGCCTGAGCTGCCTGCAGCTGAGCTTGGGGACTCTGAAAAGCTCAGAGTTGGGCAGAGGGTCTATGCCATAGGAAATCCCTTCGGGCTGACTGGTGGACCGACAGTGACTTCAGGCGTGATAAGCGCAACGAAAAGGACCATAGAGTCTCAAAGAGGACTGATTGAGAACCTTGTCCAGACTGATGCGGCGATTAACCCTGGTAACAGTGGAGGTCCGCTCTTGGATTTGGAAGGAAAAGTAGTTGCGATCAACACGGCTATAATACCGTACGCTCAAGGAATCGGTTTTGCGATTCCGATCAACACGGCAAAGCAATGTACGAGCGACATGATTAGAGAAGGCATAGCTGCAAGACCTTGGCTTGGAATAGTTGGTTTGAGTCTCAGTTCAGAGATATCTAGGTTCTACAATCTTCCATTGGAACACGGGGTTCTCGTAACGAAAGTCACGGATGGAAGCCCTGCGCAACATGCAGGCATGATAATGGGCGACATAATCCTCAAAATGGACCGAGTAGACATAGACAGCATTGAAGACCTTTTAGGCGAAATCCACAGGAGAAAAGTCGGTGATGAGATCAGGATAACAGTCTTCCGTAGAGGATTCCAACAATACTTTGATGTTACCCTAAGCGCTATGGCTTGACCATTTGTCTTGGAATGAGAACACCTCATTTTTGTGCTTTGGGTCAGGGTTTTCGCCCATGACTTTCTCTTCAGCCCACGCTTTGCTCCCGATTCTCTATCTGTACATTAGCTGTCCAAGCGCGTTGAGAGGTTAAAGTCAACTTGCTTTTCCAAGTCCCTACGACTCCTTGGCGTTGGAATCTCGAATGAAAATACTTAAGTCTGCTGATTTTTCACTATAGAAGTTGCTGAACACAACGCTAATGATTTGTCATTGGTGATTCGCGGGAGCGTGTGTGACGATTTCAATAGAAGTGAAGCATGCTGAAAGGCGTCCGA
>JAPKYM010000267.1 GCA_026394315.1 Candidatus Bathyarchaeota archaeon
CTAAAGAATTAGAATTGCTTAATGCGATTCTTACCCGACCGTACTCACCGGAATCGCATGCTCCTCTTCTTTCTTGGCTATCTGGAAGGAGGCTTCATTAACGATCTCGTCTAGCCTTTTGACCAGTGGATTGTCCCTATTTATCCTGTACATGGTTGCTCTCCCTATTTTCCTCGATATCATTATGATCTCCAGCTCTTCAAGGTCCTTGAAGTTCTTGTAGACTGTTTGTTTGCTCATTCCCAGTTCTCTGGTCAGCTCTTCCTTGTCAAAGTCAAAGTATGGGGTAGTCATGAAAAGGTCTATTATGCGCAGCTTCGGAGAGTAACCGAATGCTTTGGTTAGGAGCGAATCCCCTGTGTCTTTGTATCTGGCTTCTTTCTCCATTTCTGTCTGAAAATTGATTGGATGACAAAGTATTTATTCTTTTACCTTTAAAGTACTGAAACTGTACGATTGTGCTAAACGATAGAGAAGTGAAAGCAGCCATTTTAGAGTTCCTCATTAAGAAAGGCAGATGGGGAGCCCACTACTTTCCCACTGATACCCTTGTTAACTGGATGGGCAGGAAAGTTGAGAAGGATGGCAAGCGAGTCAAAGCATGTCTAAAAGAATTGGCTAACGAAGGCTACTTACTGCTGCATAAAAAAGGAGAGACAGCCTCTCTGAATCCAGCGATGATTGAGAAGATACAAGAAATGATTAAGACTCAGACCAGCTAAGTGTGCATGCTTGAGGATTTGGCAGTTTTAAAAAGTTAAAAACTGTCTAGGAATTGTTGATACAAAATCTTGTTCTTTTTGTGAAGATTGTTTGTATATACGAACCTGTGTCCGTAACGTGCTGAATGTCTCGTTTATGAATTAAGTTGTGAGTCATTTAGTGCTCGTCTTCTCGAAATCCTTTATATCTGAAGAAAATTGGATGCGGTAAGTATCCTGATGTTTTCGTATTGCTCCAGTTGAAGAAGGTGGTGATCTCCTGCAATATGTCGAGAGAGGTAGATGCTTGAACGAGTTTGGGTTTTTGCTTCTTCGATGAGTTCGTCGAGCTCTTCTCCTGAAAGCCCCATTGCCCTTACGGTTCGCCAGATAGGTTTGGCTACCTCCTCAAAACTCACTGCGGCTAGCTTCTTCATGACTATTGTATCTCCTATTGCAACAACAAGCAGATCCTCTCCCTCGCGAACACCAGCTGCCTTCCTTATGGCTTCAGGAATCACGACCTGGCCTTTTGAAGAAACTCTGGTTGTAGCGGCACGCAACTTGCATCATAGTTAAGTAAGAATATTCTTACTTTAATGCTTTAGAGTAAATCGATAACATCATCATATTTGTCTTGTTACGTCTGTTTAAGCTTGGTGTCGAAAGGTATGGCGACATCACGATGCTGATTTTTCCACATACTAAAGTAAGGAAGGAAGTTTTAAGTAATACTTTGAAATTTTGTATTAATGTGGTGGGTGTAATGGTTAAAGTAGTCAGTGTTACTCAAAAGGGCCAGGCAACCATTCCTAAAGCCCTGAGAGACAAGTTCAGAGTTAAAGGGAAAGTTCTCGTGGTTGAGACTTCGGAAGGCATACTCTTTAAACCCCTGCCACGTCCTGAAGATGACTTTGGCTCATTAAAGCAGCACTTCAAAGGAGAGGCGGCGCGAAAGGTTCTGGACGAAGCCAGGAGTAGAGACCGGCTGCGGGAGAACTGAGAAGCGTTGAAAACCAGCCACCAGTGGTTCATACAAAATCTTGTTCTGATTGTGAAAATTGTTTGTACAGAGGATCTTAAGTGCCCCGTGTGAGATGGGGGGCCAACCTCTAATGGCTTGGTTTGAGGTGACTGCGAACTCTGGAGTGCTGTCACATAATGGATATGCCTAGCTGTGCACATGATAAAGACGAGCATATGTTGGGAAAGAATGCTTCGAAAAAGTGTACCTGTGCTCACCTTTATTCTAGTTATCAGTAGCATTGTCACTATTGCTGGCACGACCTCTTATGGTGCTGAGAATAAATATTCTAAGGTAAATTATTTCGATTCTGCAATTCAGCAAGAAAGCGAATCAGCCAATTCTATTATGCGTCCTGATCATGATACTCTTAATGAATGGATTAGTCTGCATAATCAAGCTCCACGTGCTTTTATAGATCCAAACATTATTCTGGCTGAAGGTCAATCATTCAGCCTCATTAATCATCTTCAATATTCTCCTTCACAGCGCGACCAGGGATGGTGTGGTAACTGCTGGGTTTGGGGGGGAACTGGCGTTTTAGAGATTGCCCTTCATGTTCAAACAGGAATCAAAGATCGCCTTTTCATCCAATATTTTGATTCTAATTATGATGATACTGGTGTAACAAGTTACTCTTGGGCCTGCTGTGGTGGCTGGTTAGATTATTTTTCACAATTCTATTCAAGTAATGGGAAAGCTATTCCGTGGTCTAATACTAATGCTGGATATGCTGATTACGCAAGAGGATGCGGAAGCTCAACTATTACTGCCTCCAGTATCTCTATTTCACCTAACTACCCGATCACGTCATGTACTGCTCAGACAATCCCTAATACTCATGGAGTAGCAAAGAGCACAGCCATTACTAATATCAAGAACATTCTACATCAGAACAAGGCTGTCTGGTTTGCTTGGTATCTTCCTACCTCAGCAGACTGGAACGTTTTTTTCGCCCTAGGTCCAAGTGAAAATCTCGCGCTGACCAGTATCGATAGAATGGTGAGACCCAGCGGAATACATGAGACAATGTAAGGCCATGGCTGAATGGTGGATAATTCCAGAAATTTCCGACATATTCATTAATGTAAGATATTCTTCGTCTTGTAGGTGCAGTTGGCCATGGTAGAAACAGTCACAGTCACCTCGAAGGGTCAAGTAACGATTCCCTCAAAGCTGAGAAGAGAACTGAGAATAACGGAAGGCGAAAAACTCCTGATCATTCGCGAGGGAAACGCAATCAAAGTCGTTCCCCTACCCAAGCTGTCGAAGTTAGCTGGTGTAGATGAAGAAATATTCAGGGGCAAGAAGCCCTCAGAGGAGATCGAGGCCACGAGAAAGGAGTGGACAAAGGAATTTGAGAAACGAACCCGTCAAGCCTAAGGTCGTCTTGGACACAAAGCCCCTAATCAAGCTGTTTGCAAAGGAAGAAGGTTGGGAAGCTGTCCAGAAAATTGCATCCAAGATAGAAGCTGAGGAAATAGAGGCGGCGATAAGCGTAGTCACATTGACAGAAATCTACTACAAGTATTTGCAGGAGAAAAGACCTGACCTAGCCAAAACCAGAACTGAAGAGCTCAAGCACGCTATATATCTCAGAAAGCATGAGATAGATGAAGAGGCTGCTGTCAAGGCTGGGGAGTTCAAAGGTAAATATGACGTCTCCATAGCCGACGCCTTCATAGCAGCGGCAGCGTATCTTGAGAAGTCGATGGTAATCAACGATGACGCAGACTTCAAAAAAATACCTGAAATCGAAGCTTTGACCGAAAGCGAATTCATCTCCCGCCTGTCAAGATAGACCATTGGAAGGTATGTGGGCATGGTATAGGTGATGTAGTCGTTGCTCATGTTTGAGGGGAAAGAATTGCTTGCCAAGACAGCTAGACCCACGGAGAAACTTACTAATCCCAGCCAGAAAGCCCACGGCCTTCAGGTGTGGGTGAGTGGCGTTAGGCTTAGATTTCGCCTCAAAGACCTGTCCTCTCGATGAGCATCTGGAGGAATGCGCGGATAAAAGACTCTAGGTGTGAAGTGGGGGGAGGAAGCCCACGTATAAGAGCTTGAAAATGGCGAACCTTCGATGTGAAGGAACAGCCATCAGGGTGATGACACACCCTAACCTTCTAAAATGGGATGGAATGAAGTGGCAGC
>JAPKYM010000193.1 GCA_026394315.1 Candidatus Bathyarchaeota archaeon
TAGTATTCTTGTTTTCTGGGTGAATTCGTTGACAAGTCCTGCTGAGATCTGTGCTTCATAACTGTTGTCCAGTGGTTCGCATTTATTCACAAAAGCTTCGGCATCCTGTTTTGACTCGGCAACACCGAATCCTTTCACGCGCGCGTATGCAGGGTCGGTATTCCCGATCTCTCCTGAGAGCCTGCCGCCTATTCTCCTTATTACCAGAACCCCACGATGGCCAATAGTGCTTTTGAATTCAAAATTGGAAGGAACGGTCTCCAGACTTATTTCCGAATTGATCGATTTACTCAGCTCAGCAGCTTCAGAAGCTGAAAGGTTTCTCCCAACACGACGATCCAGAATCTTGTTGTTCTTGTCAACCGTTGCAAAATTGCATCTGAGGCCCAGCTCTCCCTTTGTCATTTTCATGCCTGAACCAAAAGCCTCCAGTGGGCCCCTTCCAGTGTAGAATCTAGCAGGGTCGTATCCAAGAATCGAGATGACTGCCACATCACTCTCAGGGGCTATCCCTGCTGAAACGGTATACATGAGCCCAAGTCTTCCTTGCTCCGCTAGCCTGTCAAGGTTTGGGGTTTCCGCGACTTCAAGAGGAGTTTTGCCTCCAAATTCCGGGATGGGGCGGTCTCCTAGACCGTCTATGACTATGTAGAGGAGCTTGTTTTCTCTCATGAGATTTCATCTGCTGGAATACTGGCCAAGCTTTTGTCTTTCTTAAGATCGCGCGCGCGCTCTGGAGTTGAACGTCGGAGAAAAAGGGAGTTTGTAACTATGATTGAGCTGAGGGCAACGGTTGCCGTAACGAACATCGGATCGAGAAGGGCGCGCTGGATCTGTTACCAATAAGACTTAGCTCCTTAGGTAGGACTGTTCAACCGGTAAAACAAAAGAACCGGATTCTAATTCCCTCAAATAACCTTGGAGGGGGCCTTGTCAAAGTCTTCTTTACAGCTTGGAGAACAGAAGTAGTAGATCTTGCCCTGATAAGTACTCTTGAATCCAGCCGCTTTTTCCTCGACATTCATACCACAGATAGGGTCTTTCACCAAGCAGTCCACCTCAAGTGAATTGAATTATCAACTGACTTATAGATTTAGCTCGGTCCTAGTTTTCACAACCTGGAATATATCACTGTGAGTCAAAATGCCCAAGAGTCTGCCTTCAGCCACAACCAAGACTTGGCCCACATCATATCTTGACATTTTCATAAAGGCTTCAATGGCTTCTCGGTCTGGACGAACCATGACTATTTTCTCATTTGGTCGCATTATATCCTTGACATAGGTAGTTTTCCACTGTTCCCTAGGAATTTGCTTCGCATCTTGGATGGACATTAGCCCCAAGATATCTCCATTTGAGAGCACCGGATATACTTCATGTCGGAATTGCAGCAAGTATTCAGTTATGAACTCCTCAATTGTCATGTCCGGAGTTACGGTCTTTACATCCCTTGTCATTATGTCGCCTATTGAGATGTTGAGAAGAGATTTGTTGATGATTGTTTGTCTAAGGCTTGATTCAGCCCCATTCTTTATGAACAGGCCGACAAAGACGAGCCAGAGCCCATTCGCCCAAAGTCCCATTAGTGCAAGCACCAAACCACCGCCGATCATAAGATAAGAGATTCCGATTCCAACGTTGGTTGCTATCCGAGTTGCTTTGACAATGTCATGCTTCCGGAGCCAGACCGCGGATCGCAGTATTCTTCCACCATCCATAGGGAAGCCTGGGAGGAGGTTGAATCCAGCTAGGAATATGTTAATCCAGAATCCATAGTCAAGGGGGGCACGAATCTGAGGTGGAAGATGTAGAATGGAACTGCCATAGACAGCTAAACCGAAGGCTGCACCCAGAAAGATGCTTGAAGCTGGGCCTGCAGCAGCCATCTTTAATTCAACTTTTGGATCTTGGGGCTCCTCAGTCATTTCAGAGACTCCACCAAAGAAGAAGAGGGTGATGCGGGCTATTACCAATCCATATTTTCTTGCAACAATTGAATGACACAGCTCATGAAACAGAACTGACCCAAAGAGAAGTATGGTGGCTATAAGGCCTATGATCCAATATTCGATTGATGAAAGGCCTGGGTAATTTATCGGCATATAGCCTGCTGACAAGACCAGGAGGATCAGAAAGAAAATGAAGATCCAGCTGTAATGTACCGCTATTTGAAAGCCCGCAAGACGTCCAATTCGGAATGACAAATATCTCCCAATCCAATCTTGAGCCTGAGGTAGTTAAGTACTTTTCAGAGGAGTAATTCAAAGCAACATTTTGATGCTAGAAGTATCTCTTGGAAAAGAGGAATTCGGCGCGTGTAATATTCTCAGGAATGCCAGCAGACCAAGAGAGACAACTAGCTATGCTGAGTACAGACATGAAAGCCCCCTCTACTGGCAACTCGGGTATTGATTATGGTGGCAACTCAGGATAGCGTTACTTCGAAGTCTTCTCCTCGGTATATGACCTGCATCAACACGTAGAGGAAATCCTCTTTGCTTGGCAGTGACAGTCCTCTTGCCATGAGCCCTTCATAGACTTGGTGAGGCTTCACCTCTGCAATTGAAACAGGCACTATGACAGGAGCGTTACTCTCGTCTTCAATGTAGATTTCGCTATTTCGCCTTACAACTCGAAGTGTTGACATCTTTGTTCTTTTGGAACTCTCCTTGTCTTATTGCAGGTACAGTATTGTGTGGTTACCTATCAACTTTTTTAATCTAACGGATCTGGGGCGCTTCTTTTGCGTCAGAAGCAACTCGAAGCAAAATATCTGGCGCATTTCAGATGTTCAGAGAGAATACTAGTAAGGCTGAAGATTAAGAAAGCCGGGGCAAACTAGCCGAGTATTTCAAGTCTTGCCGTCTACTCCGCAGCTTGAGTATTTCAAACCACAGCACACTCGTCCCTCCGGCCCCTAGGCACACCAACAGATCAAAAGGGTGGAGGAAAGAAAAAGAGAAGAGTTCCTGGAGGATTGGCACATATAATACCAAGCCAAGAAAGAGAACCGCTCCGCCGACAACCCACCAAAGTGCTCTATTTGGCGAACGTAGAGTGGCTGGAATTGTTCGCAACCAAGAACGATTTGTAAGCATCAAGCCGAGATTTGCAATGACAAGAGTTGTAAAGGTCATTGCTCGGGCCTTCAGCTCTCCACTACCCAAAGCTATTGTGCCGCTGAATACTACAAGAAGAACAAGAAGCAGAACACAACCCTGTAGAAGGCTGAGTACTATAGTCCTCATATTGTAAAGTGATTCGTTTAGCTTTCTAGGAGGCTTCTTCATGATATTTGCTTCCTCTGGCTCTTCTTCAAAGACTACCGAGCAAGCAGGATCAATTATCAACTCAAGGAAGACAACGTGAACAGGGAAGAGGACTAGTGGCCATCCAAACAGAACGGGGACAAGTGACATACCAGCTATCGGCACATGAATAGACAGTATATACGCGGTAGCCTTCTTCAAATTGTCAAATATTCGCCTACCCGTTCTGACGGCGGCAACGATAAATGCAAAATTGTCGTCAAGCAGTACAAGTGATGAAGCTTCTCGGGCTACATCGGTTCCAGTATTTCCCATGGCAATGCCGACGTTCGCTGATTTTAGCGCCGGTGCATCATTCACTCCATCGCCTGTCATGGCGACAGTTTCGTGATTTGCCTTTAGGGCATTGACAATTCTAAGTTTCTGCTCAGGGACAATCCTTGCGAAGATATTTACATTCCTGACACGCAGTCCAAGTTCCGCATCGCTCAAAGCATCCAACTCATCGCCAGTGATATACTCGTCAACTGATTTCATGCCGACTTGTCGAGCAATGCTCTGGGCTGTGGCCGGATAGTCTCCCGTAACCATCACCACCCGTATGCCGGCGGTGTAGCATTCACTGATGGCATCAGCGACCTTCGGGCGAATCGGATCTGCAAATCCAACAAGGCCCAGAAATTTGAAGGTGAAATCGTGTTGTTCCTCTGGTAATTCGGTTCTCCTGAAGTATGCTCGTGCTACACCCAGAACTCGCAGCCCTTTTTCAGCCATGGTATTAACCTGCAAGGAAAGCTCCTTCATATCCACCTCTCCAAAATGACAGAGATCTGCAATGTCTTCAGGTGCCCCTTTGGCTGCAATGATATACTCAGCGCCATCGCGCGACCTCCAAACATTTGACATTACAAGCAATTGCTGTGAAAGCGGATACTCTTGCAGGAGCTCCCAATCTCCGTGCAAGTGCGCTGTACCTACGAGGTCTATTTCACCAAACCTTATCAGGGCTTTTTCCATCGGGTTGAAGGGATCCCGCTTACAGGCAAGAATGCTGAATTCTACAAGTTCATGAAATGGTTCAGGAATGGGGCTGGCTTTTGTAGAATGAGGATAGTATGTCTGTCCGTTTGAGAAGAATACGTAAACAGACATCTTGTTTTCGGTAAGCGTTCCGGTCTTGTCCACACAGAGCACCGTCGCTGCACCGAGGGCCTCAATTGCTGGCGCATTTCTGGTGAGTACGTTGTTCCTTGATAATCGCCAAGCACCAAGAGCAAGAAATACGGTGAGTACTACAGGGAACTCTTCAGGCAGAATTGCCATGGCAAGAGTGATCCCTGCCAGAAAACCATGAATCCAATCAGAACGGATAAGCCCGTACGCAATCACAACAATCGCGCAAAGGCTGAGGCCAATGATAGCAGTAGTCCGAACGAGACGTTCGGTATCCTTCTCAAGTCGTGATTCTTCCCTGTAAGAGGTCTGCAATGACTTTCCGATCTTGCCAATCTCAGTTGTGGCTCCTGTCGCTCTGACCTTTGCTACCGCATGTCCTTGTACAACGAGTGTTCCTGAGTATACGAGAGGTTGATCGTCCCCCCCGGGTCGATCTGCAAGAGTTCCGCCATCCCATTGTACCTTACGAACTGGAAGGGATTCTCCCGTGAGTAAGGATTCATCGATCATCAAGTTGCTGGAAGAGAGCAATATTGCATCCGCAGGTACACGATCTCCTTCAGAGAGGACGAGTACGTCTTCGCAGACAACTTCACGGCCAGAGATACGCTTACGTTCTCCATCGCGAATCACATGTGCCCTTGGGCTAGATAAATTTCTTAGTGCTCTTAGTGCGTTTTCAGCTTTCTGTTGCTGATATATGGTGATGCCAATGATTACAGCGACAAAGCTCATCAGCATTATTCCTTCCTGAAAATCCCCCAGTATGAAGTAGATCGAGCCGCTTGCTACTAGCAATAGGAACATGGGCTCCCGAAGAATCTCAATGCCGATCCTGAGGACACTGCGCCCTTCTGCAGATGGTAGTTCATTAGGTCCATCCTGCTCCAGCCTTTGAATAGCTTCTCTATTGGAAAGCCCAGAAATGGAACCTACATCTACAGGCTGCATCAATGCTTTCGACCGTACACTATCTTCTGGGAATCTATAGCGCGCGCTGTGAAGATCCC
The DNA here is from genome assembly GCA_026394315.1 of Candidatus Bathyarchaeota archaeon. Classification (GTDB taxonomy): domain Archaea; phylum Thermoproteota; class Bathyarchaeia; order 40CM-2-53-6; family RBG-13-38-9; genus JAPKYM01. The sequence continues at coordinate 5,456 of JAPKYM010000193.1, forward strand.
GGCTACAACGGTGCATGCAATCAAGAGTGCAAGTCTTGGGTTCTTGAATTGTCTGAGGAGAACTTGTGTGCGACTGAAGGTTTGCTTAGGTAATTCATTGTATCCAAATTCTTTTGGTCGCTGTCTAACTTCCTGCTCCGTTAAGCCCTGTTCGCTAGTCTTGAGAGTTTGATGTAGATCCGCTTGCGGGATCGACCAGTAATCCTTGCGTGGGTTGACTAGCTTTTCTCTTGTCGTGGTATTGCATCCGCCTCAGATTCCGCCCTGTTGCAGCCAGGTCCGATATAGGCGTTATGTTATTATCGTGGGCTTAATGCCGCCAACACTAGGCGCGCGCTTTATTGCCTCAATTTTCCTTTTGATTATCCCTGCAATTTACTTCTCAGGACGCTCTAACAGTGGAGGAGGCAAGCATCATACCTCGACGGATATTGATTCCAAAAGCAGAGCAAACATGCTATTAGTCTATCTATGACTAATGACAGAACAAATACGATGGAATCGTTGCGCGCATATTGCGCTTTCCTCTAACGAGTCGTTTAGTCCGAAAAACACTGAGGTTTCACTACAGATAACCCCATGTCTGCAACAAGTCTCCATCTCGATTCCAACGTTCTCCAATGTCCGTCCGATAGAACATATTCGGTATGATCACGTTCCTAACTCGATTGTAGGTTTCTTTGCGGGCGTCCTCCAATGTGGGGCCAGAACCAGTAACGACTAACGCGTAGCCAGAGTTGCCTGCGAGACGCCAGTCTCCATCGACGAGTTTAGCGTCACCATGGTGAATACCGTTTGACATGACCTTTTTGAAAATGATCACTGCATCCTCTGAGTAGCGTCTGTAGGCGGCAGGATCTGAGAACGGATAGGGCGGAACCGCGACTACGACACCGATCTGAAATCCTCGTTGAGTACGTAGATTGAATTGTTGCCTGTTTGCCAAAGCATACAAGAAATCACTCCATCGGCTTAGGATACCTTCCATCTGGATATTGATCGTTGGATAGCCAAACCGGGGTGTAATCTCCAATGGGTAGATTCCGCGGGCGTTAACGATGCAGTTGATGTCAAAGTATCCGACATATCCCATCTCCGCCAAGAGTGTTGTGAATTTTGGCAGGGTCTCGTCATAAAGGCGGGTTCGCTCTGACCAAAACATCAGAGTTCCCATCTCGCCGGTGCTGGGACCTATTTCCTCATTGAACATTCGTTTGTGCTCGAAGTTGATACATGCAGGCAAAATGAACTCTTGCCCATTGAAGAATGCGCCCACAGCTACTTCGACACCAGACACGAATCTCTGTAGCTGGAAGCTTTTGATTTTGGTGCTCCAAGTGCTTTTGTAGCGTTCAAGTATAGATACTATGTCAAGTCCATCTTCTTCTTGGCCTACAAATGATAGGACTTTTTCCTCTTGGGCCTTGCCGCTCGGTTTCACAACGTATCTTCCTGAATTATCTTTGACGAATTTGATCGCATCATCGAATGTAGTGAACTCCCAAGATGGAACGGTCTGAAGGCCAGCCTTCTTGAGCTGTTCTTGACCAAAGTCACGGTCTATCTCCAAGCAGTCGCTTGCTGCAGTTCCACCTACCACTGCTTTTCCTTCTTTGCGCATACGTTCTGCTGCAGCGCCAAAGCCTATGTCATCAAAGACGATGATATCAGCCCAATCCTTAAGGGACTCCCAGTCGCCCACTTTCTCGACAAAGCCATCCGAGATGTCCTTGTCTGTTTTGCTCGCAATGTAATATCGTACTTGGTTTCCTTCGTTCTTGACAGCATATGCAAGGTCGCCGATCAAACCAACATCCGAAACGAACAGGAAGTTTCTTGATGGAGTTAGGGAATCATTCTGCTTGACTGAGGCAGTCTGCTCCCGAATGCTACTGCCCTGAGGTTTTTCGCTAGTCATGTTCATCAACAATTACACGTTGTAGTCTATAATTGCATCGAAATCTCAAGAAACGAATCTGAATCGAAGACTCTGAAGTCCAAATCGTATTTTGTAGGCCCCCTGCAATTAGCAATTCCATCTCTGAACATTCATGACGGCTTCAGGTATTCGCCCAGGAATTTGGCAATTCTCTTATGGGCATCAACACGATTGTCAAGTCTTCGGAATTCATGTCCCTCATCTTGGTAGACCACTAGATCAAACACCTTACCCAATTTCTGAAGCATATCCTGTGCATGCTTGGTTTCAGAAGCTGGGCAGCGAGGGTCATGTGCCCCTGAAATAAGATGGACTGGCGCCTCAATATCGTCGATGAAGAAGATAGGCGAAGAGTTACAAAAGCGATCGTAATCTTTCTTTGGATCACCCATATTCTCACGGTCCCAATACTGCAAGTCCTCACGCTCGTTCTCGATTTCTGTGAACCAGTTAAGAAATGGCACCATTGCAGCGCCGGCAGCCCAGTATTTGGGGAACTTGGTTAGGGCGCATAGGGTCAAGTATCCCCCATAGGACTCTCCTAGAAGACCGATTCTACTTGGATCTGTAAGCTGTTTCTCGATTAGGTAACCTGCAGCGGCGACAACGTCATCTAGGTCTTTGTTACCCAGAACGAATCGATTTGCTTCCCGAAATTCTCGCCCGAATCCGGAACTGCCTCTGTAGTTTGGAACAACGACGACATAGCCTAGACTTACGAGATGCTGGATTGAGGGATGCCATTCATTCATGTGCTGCAATGTGGGACCGCCGTGAACGTAGATAAGTGAAGGGCCAGGCTTCGCGGGATTAAATGTCTTCGGGAGATAAAGTAAAGTTGGAATTTCCAACCCATCCTTGCTAAGATAGCTAACAGAAGAACCCTTGACGAACAGTGTAGGGTCAATCGTGCTGGGAAGAGAGTTCGTAAGTTGATGAAACTCCTGATTATTCAGGTTCACATTCCACAGATCTGGAGGGTGACTTGGATTTGAGAATGTGAAGAACATCGTTTCAGGATCACGGCCAAACCCGATCTGTGCGTGCACACCCTCCTTGAACTCTAGAATATCCGTGACGTGGGTTTCGAGGTTCTGAATGGCTATGCTTACGTTTCCATTCTGGTTTACGAGATAGGCGAGCTTACGGCCGTCCGGAAGCCATTGGGGATCGTAGCATTCATAGCGGCTGTTGGTTACCCATTCCACAGATCCACTCTCAAGGTTCCAGATTCCTATATCGGAGCTTCCTCGTTCGCTTGACATGAATGCGATTGTTTTCCCGTCAGGTGACCATTCTGGCGATGATGCTTCAATCGGTTTGTCATTCTCTTTTAGGCGTCTGATCTCTCCGCCTTTCGCGGGAGTGATGAAGACGCCGTGATCCTGTGCGGCAACTAGCGCACTAAATGCGATCCATTTGCCATCAGGCGACCACTCGGGATCTGAATCATTAAACTCATGGTCGGATACACATTCTGGCTTTCCCCCTGACGATGGGATTGTGTATACGCTGAATTTTCCGTTACGATTCGATACAAATGCAAGTCTCCTTGCATCCGGTGACCAGCAAACATGCGGATAGATCGCTTCACTAGTGTCCGGTGTAAGATTCCAGGGTTTACCGTCTGATATTTCAAGGAGGAAGATATCGAAGTTTTCGTCACCTTGGTAATCTTGCGCATATGCAAGCTTGTTCCCATCTGGGGCGAAACAAGGGCTGATCTTGCCCTCAGTACCATTAGTAAGACATTGCATATGCCCTCCAGGTGGTTTCTGAATGTAGATCTCCAGTTGTCCAGACTTGTCCCAGCTGAAAGCAACCGCGTCACCCTTGAGTGAAACATCATAGTTGTAGACACTTGGAACGCGAAATATGGTCTCTGGGTTCAAGCTTTTCTGGAATGATCGCATTAGAATTTCCACCTCACTCGAACAGATGGTTTTCATTTGTATGGAGAGGATTCCACACCGCAGCGTATCATCTAGAAGATATGCAGTGTTAGGGGTGTAACCTCAGGCCTTAGTCTAGACTAGAATTCATACTTAAAGCGCTCGCGCTCAGGCAGAAGC
>JAPKYM010000336.1 GCA_026394315.1 Candidatus Bathyarchaeota archaeon
AGTGCCGCATTTGCCCTCTATAGATAGCGATATTGGAGACGATTCAAGTCCAGGGGCTATTGCCACTTTTTTCACCCCATGATCCAGTGCTTCGATCGCGGCGTAGATTTTAGTGATCATCCCGTGGCCTATCCGAGGGAGAGCGTCTTTAGCTTCGAGAACGTTCATCTTGGGGATGAGTTTGCCATCTAGTTCGACTCCTTTAACATCTGTCAGGAGGATCAGCATGTCTGCTTTGAGCGCCCCTGCAATATTAGCAGCCATTCGGTCGCCGTCAGTGTTTAGGGGTTCATACTCAGAACCTATGGCCACCGGCGCGATAACTGGAGTATAGTCGTTCTGAACTAGAAGATTGATTAGGTCTGTGTTGATCTTGGTGATCTTGCCTGTATATCCTCCCTCTATGATTCGCTTTCTTCCTCTTTCGTCCATGATCATAAGTTGCTTCTTTCTTTCGGCTGTCGCTAGCGATCCGTCCAGACCTGATAGCCCAACTGCGTTTACACCTTGGCGCTGGAGTGCTAGGACCATCTCCTTGTTGATCTTTCCAGCCATGACCATTGTGTAGATCTCTACAGTCTCCCGATCTGTGTATCTGCTACGAAATCCCTCTGGTGAGACGACGAACTTCTGCTCTTTCCCAAGCTTTGTCGCCGTCTCCGTTACTCTTGCGCCGCCGCCGTGTACTATGACGACTTTATGTTGTGAAGTGGCTCTCTTGACATCTTGCACAAATCCTTCTGAGACGCCTTCTTCGAGAGTGCTTCCGCCGAGCTTAACCACCAATAGCATAGGTAATCACACTGGGTAGATGGTTGGTCCGGGAATCCCTGTCTTTTCGTCTATCCCAAGCATTATGTTGAGACATTGTACTGCCTGACCAGAAGCTCCTTTCACAAGGTTGTCTATGGCGCTGAGAATAACCAGCCTGTTGATGTGAGGGTCAAGTTCGAAGCCGATATCACAGAAGTTTGAGCCGGTTGTGACCTTTGGATCAGGCAGTTGATGGAGACCCTTCCTATCTCTTATTAGACGGACGAATGGCTCTTTTCCGTACATCGAACGATACATTTTCCATAGCTCTGGGAGCTCTAGTTCTTTCTTTGTGAATGTATGTACAGTCGCCAAGATTCCTCGGATTATCGGGACGGCATGTGGTGAGAAGGATATCCTTGGCCGAATATTTGTCAAGAGTGAGAGTTCTTGCTCCATCTCCGCGATATGTCTGTGACCGATTGTCTTGTAGGGTCTAACGCCACTGGCTCTTTCAGGGTGATGAGAGGATTTCGTAGGAACATTTCCGGCTCCCGAGGAGCCTATTTTTGCATCAACAACTATTCTCTCAGGCTCTATGATTTGTTCTTTGATAGGCGGTGCCAACGCTAAGATTGTCGCGGTGGCCATGCATCCTGGGCATGCCACAAGCTTTGCTTTTCTGATCTTTTCTCGGTGAAGCTCTGGAAGCCCGTAGACGGCTTCGGTGAGAAGCTCTGGATGTGAATGTGTCCACCCATACCATCTGGGGTAATCTGCGGGATCCTTAAGTCGGAAGTCTGCACCCAGATCGATTACTTTTATTCCTGTTGACAGTAGTTTGGGCACAATCTCCGTTGAGGTCCCATGGGGAACTGATGTGAAGACCAAATCAGAATTCGACGTGATGCTTGACAGATTCAGCGGAGAGAACTTCAGTTCCGTATACCCACGCAGATTTGGGTGTATGCGGAATACATATTCATCCACGTGGCTTCTTGAGACTACGTTGGTTATTTCGACTTCCGGATGCGAGAGTAATTCTCGAATCAGTTCTCCACCCGCATATCCCGAAGCACCGATTATTGAGATCCTCAATTTACTTTCTCACCATTTCTAGCGCGTAATCCAGAATCAAGCCGGGGATGTCTACACCTGTAGCTGGAACGCTATTCCTGAACTCTGTTGTATGGTTCACCTCATGTACCGTGAGGCCTCGCTCGCTTTCCATCATATCAACTCCGTAGACTCCCTCACCAAAGACACCTGCAGCCTTTAAGGCGAGGTCTTCCATTTGAGGTGTGACTTTGCATGACTCCACACGTCCACCTCGGGCCGTGTTTGTTCTCCATTCATCCTTTGACGCGTATCGGAATATCGCCGCTTCGACGCTGCGACCTATCACGAAGCAGCGAATGTCTCTCGGTGGACGTTTGATCATCTCTTGTACGTAGTAGACTTGATAGAGCGGAAACATGTTCTCACGATCTTCAAGTATTGCTCTTGCCGACTCCTCGTCTTTCAGTGGCGCTACGAGTCTTCCCCAGCTTCCAATAATGGGCTTGAGGACAGCAGGATATCCTATATCGGATAGTGCTCTGAGCGCTGATTCGATACTGAAGGCAACAGCTGTGCGTGGAGTCTGGATCCCTGCTTTTGATAGCTCAAGAGTAGACAGAAGCTTATTGCCGCATAGCGAGGCGCTCTTTGATGAGTTGATTACTCTTATTCCTCTGCTTTCTAATAAGGCGGTGAGATGTATGCTCCTGAAGTAGCTTATGGATCTCTGGAGCACTACTTCTTCGAATGGCTCTTTATGATCGATCTCGTGTGCATTAAGGTAGAAATCCTCAGAGTTGTGAAGACCTAGTGTTAGGGATTTCTTTCTTGAAGCATCAATCAGGAGACGTTCTTCAGGCCTGATTTGATCGTAGAGCATCCCAACGGGGCTGGTCAATCATTCTCCCCAGTCTTCTCTCTCTTTGGTTACTTGCGCAAGCTCTGTATTTCCAGCTGGGTCCTTCTTGACCTGCAATTCTAGTCCGCAATCGGGGCAGACTACTATCTCGCCGTCGACGGCATCTTCGGGTATTTTCACCTCAGCCGAGCAGTCTGGACAAGGGGAGTTCTTCAATGTGATGCGCCTAGAACTCCTAGAGAGATATCGTACCATTATTAAAGATTACGGTCTTCTGCTCCTTTCCTCATTACATAATCAATACAAAAAGTACGATAATGGCATTTGATACCCTTAAATCTGAAAAGCACACATCTCAATACGAAATCCAACAGTCAAAAAGGAGAGCCCCACGATTCCCATAAACCCGCAGGAAGATTGAGTTGAAGAAATCCTTGGACGACATTGATCAGAAGATAATCAATATACTGAAGGAAGACGGACGATCCGCCTACGTTGACATAGGAAAGAAAATGGGATTATCAGAGGGAGCGGTCCGAAAGCGGATTGCGGGATTGCTAGGATCTGGAGATATCAAGAAATTCACAGTCGAAGTCGGATTCAAGAGCGGTGCGCGAGCAATCACCCTGCTCTCAGTAAGCCCTTCACATCCAACATCAAAGATCTCACAAGAGCTCATCAAGATCCCAAACATTGAGACGGTCCACGAAGTCACAGGACAATACGACATAGCAGTACTGATTTCAGCTTCAAACATAACTGAAGTGAATCACTGCGTCGAAGAAATCAGAGGAATAGAGGGAGTATCAAACACAAACACAATGATCATACTTCGACAATGGTAGTTCCAAGGGAGATGAACTCATAAAAGAAAGTCTTTTAAGCTTATCATCCTCTACGCATTTAGGATTCGTGCAGAAAAAATTCTCTAGCTGAGAGCCAGAAACAGAATGAAGTGCAGATGCTCTGAATGCGATGGTGAGATCGCAGTACCGAAGGACGCTGTCAACGGTGAGATAGTCACCTGCCCTGATTGCGGTCTGGAATTTGAATTAGTGATCGACAAAGATGGAAAATGCAGCCTCAAAGTAGCCGAGGTAGTCGGTGAAGATTGGGGAGAGTGAGATACCGTTTTTGCCGAAGAAGTTGTCAATAATCTTTGACCGAACACGTTGGGAAGAGAAAGCCCTAATCAAGGCTGCTAGGCGCAAAAGGCTACAAACTGAGCTTATTGACGCAAAGACTCTGTGCTTAGATGTTGAGACACGGTACGACGCCAAAACATACGGCGATGTCGTGCTTCAACGATGTATCAGTTACTTTCGAGGATTGCATGTAACAGCCGTTCTCGAAAAGAACGGCCTTTCAGTAGTGAATTCATTTGACACCTCTCTGGTCTGCGGAAACAAACTGCTCACATCTTTGGCTCTTGCCAAGGCCAAGGTTCCTACGCCTAAAACCTGTGTAACGTTTACGCCCGAAGCAGCTCTGGAAGCAATGGACAGGATTGGCTATCCAGCAGTGATCAAACCCGTCATTGGAAGCTGGGGAAGACTCATAGCGCCCGTGAACGATCGAGCAACTGCTGAGACCATACTTGAACATAGGGAACAGATGAACAGCTCACTACTTCAAATACACTACATTCAAGAAATGGTCAACCGCCCACCAAGGGACATAAGAACTATCGTTGTGGGCGACAGAGTCACCGTCTCGATTTATAGAAGTGCCCCTGCAGGCGTGTGGAGAACGAACGTAGCTCTTGGGGCAACAACTACTCCATGCCCGATCACTGGCGAGCTGGAAGATGTAGCTATAAGGGCGGCAAAAGCTGTGGGCGGAGGCGTTCTGGCAGTAGATTCGATGGAGAGCCCCGATGGAATAGTTGTGCACGAGGTGAACTCCACAATAGAGTTCAAAGGCGCGGCTGCAGCTACTGGAGTCGATATCGCAAAGAAGATCATAGAATATCTCATAGAGATCTCAAAGAGATAGCCCGACATCCAATTGGAGCTGAATGCAATAGGGAAGCCATCTTTTGAAAGAAAACTTATCATTCAACCGTTGAACTATAATTCCGGTCTTAATTCATTCAAGAAGGATCCAGAATGAGAAACAAGGTTGCCTTGGCATATTCCGGAGGACTAGATACATCAGTAGCATTAAAATGGATCATGGAGAAATACAGTTCCGACGTAGTCACCGTCACAATTGACGTCGGACACGCAGAAGACTTGGATTGGATACGCAGGAACGCCGAGAGAGTTGGAGCCATCAAGCACTACACGATAGATGCAAAAGAGGAATTTGTCAGAAATTATGTGCATCCCGCAATCAAAGCTAATGCACTGTACCAAGGGAAGTATCCAATATCCACAGCACTATCTAGGCCCCTCATAGCTTCGAAACTGGTGGAAATTGCCAAGAAAGAAGGAGCGAACGCAGTAGCTCATGGATGTACTGGGAAAGGCAACGACCAAGTCAGATTTGATGTCACAATAGCCGCCCTTGCCCCAGAACTAAAGATCATAGCACCAATAAGGGAGTGGAAGCTCTCGCGCGAAGAAGAGATCAAGTATGCCAAAGAACATGGCATCTCGATCCCAATAAAGCCCGAGAGCCCTTACAGCATAGATCAAAACCTCTATGGCAGGGCAATTGAATGTGGAATTCTTGAAGATCCGTTGACAGAGCCTCCTGAAGATGTATTTGAGCTAACTGCATCGCCCGAGAAAAGCCCAGACAAGCCCGAATATGTGACTCTAGAATTTGAGAAAGGCATTCCCAAGTCGGTGAACGGATCAGAAGAGGGTCCCGTGGAGGTACTGAAGACATTAGACACCATAGCTGGGAGAAATGGAGTGGGACGAATAGATCATATCGAAGACCGCCTAGTAGGCATCAAATCCCGAGAAGTGTATGAGTGCCCCGCGGCAACAGTGCTTATTGAAGCTCACAGGGATCTAGAGAAATGCGTCCTTACCCGTCACGAGCTGGGGTTCAAGCAACTTGCTGACATACAATGGACTGTAGCGGCCTACTCAGGACTCTGGATGGATCCGTTGATGGAAGATCTTCAAGCATTCACAGACAAAACCCAAGAGAGAGTAAGTGGGACTGTCAGGATCAAACTCTATAAAGGCAGCTGCCGGGTTGTTGGCAGATCCTCTCCGATGTCGCTCTACAGTCGAAAACTGGCGACCTACGATGTTGACACAACATTCGATCAGACAATGGCCACTGGATTCATAGAACTGTGGGGCCTCCAAACGAAAATCGCCAACATAGTGAAACGAAGCAATCTATAACATCCTACCAGTCTCGAGCCGCTCAGATCAATAGACGAATGACACTAGGTATCAGTCAGGTTACTTGGCACACCTACAGCTCGGCCATAACTTGCTCTTCGAAAGTGTGCTTAACGAAAGGTTGATTAAACAGACACGGTCGCTTGTCTACTTAACAATGGCAGATGAGGTCGAATCGGATGCCAAAACAATTCTATGTGAAATTTCAAACACCAAAAGAGATCGCTGAAAAGGCAGTTCAAGTGCTGCAAGTAGCCAAAGATACTGGAAAGATCAGAAAAGGTACAAATGAGTCTACAAAAGCTATTGAAAGAGGAGTGGCAAAACTAGTCTTAATAGCTGAAGACGTAGAACCACCTCAGATCGTAGCTCATCTTCCCATACTCTGTGAAGAAAGGAAGATCCCATACCTGTTCGTTCCCACAAAGCTCGAACTCGGAAGATCTGCAGGAATTGAGGTTGGCTCTGCAGCGATATCAATTGTTGAGCCGGGCGAAGCTGGTGAAGCCGTCAAAGAACTCGTCAGCGCCAGCGAGAAGCTCCTGAAAGGTGGTGCGACTAGCACTTGAGCAGTGCCCCTCAGAGAACAGCGAGAGAATCAGCCGAAGAGATCAATATACCATCTGAAATCACACAAATCGTGGGCAGAACAGGAGTAACCGGCGAAGTAATCCAAGTCAGGGTCAGAATTCTCGAAGGGCGAGACAAGGGCAGAATCATAACCAGGAATATCAAGGGCCCCGTGAGGCTTGGAGACCTATTGATGCTCAGAGAGACCGAGAGAGAAGCAAAGAAAATACGATAGAGAGGGGGGGGGAACAAGTG
>JAPKYM010000321.1 GCA_026394315.1 Candidatus Bathyarchaeota archaeon
ATACAAAATGTATAATACAAAATGTATCTTTTCTAAATAAATATGGCAATCCTTAATTCAGATATCGGTTATTTTACGCGCTTCCTTTTCCATGGTCATGGCAGTCTTATATTGTGCCTCTTGATACCCGGAATGATTATACCTGAACCATCAATTGCTCAAGGCAACAATAAACAAAAAATTGCTGATAAGCCTTTGTTCCACGATCCTGTCTATGATGGCGGTGCCACATGGAAGACTGAACAACAGTTAACCTCTGACCCTGCAAACCAGCGGCGACCTCGAGTAGCAGCATACGGTGAGTCTGTCCACGTCACATGGCTAGACGAGAGGAATATGGCGACAGCAGACTACGATCTCTACCACAGACGAAGTACAACTTCAGGGAGAACTTGGGATAGTGAGCAGAGGCTGACTTCAAACCCTTCCATTCAGTGGAGGCAGTCTATGGCCGCCTACGAAAAATCTGTCTATGTAGTCTATGAAGACTACAGAGACTGGAGATACAGCGCGCCCGTACGTTCCTCACGGATCTACTATGTTAAGAGCACAGATGGTGGCGCCTCATGGTCGGCTGAGAACAAGCTTCCAACAAATGGACTTTGGCAATTCTATCCAGATGTCGCAGCAAGCGCGAACTACGTTTACGTTACGTGGTCTGATGGTAGGTCTTGGACGACAACCAAGTTGGACATTTGGTTTATTCGCAGCACAGACCAGGGGAGCACGTGGTCTGACGAGACGAGAATAACCAGCGATAGTGGTAGACAGGAATTCTCAAGGATAGCTGCAGATGGGCGAAGTGTCTACATCGCGTGGCAGGACTTGGAGAGCGAGATGCCTACAGGAACAGACATATACTATAGAGAAGGTGGTCGATATGGTACCGATTGGAATGCTCCAATTAGGCTGAGCGGATACCAGTGGCAGGACGGTCAAGCTGCCGCTGCATCCAATGCCCAGATCTATCTTGTATGGGCTGAGGAAAGTCTAACGGAGACGAGGGGTACAGAAATATTTTACAGACAAGGTACCCCACAGTCACGCCCACTATGCCTTGTAGCTGTGGATGCATTGCTGGGTGTTGGGCCTTCTGCTAAAGAACGAGGCGCTCCAATTCAAGCCGCACAGAAGCCTGCAATGCGTAGGCTAGTCACGCCCCAAGAAGCAGCTGCTCTGATCCAGAAGAACAAGAACAATCAGAGTTTTGCTATCCTAGACCTCCAAACTCCAGAAGAATTCAAGACAGGACACATAGAGAACGCAGTAAACATAGACTACTACATTGGCGATCGCACAAACAATTCCAAGACTCTCAGAGGCGAACTCAACAAGCTTGACAAAAACAAGACGTACTTGATCTACTGCCTCGTTGACTTTCGCGCACGAGCCACTATGGACATGATGGAACATCTAGGCTTCAGAGAAGTCCACGACATCTCAGGTGGAATTGTACAGTGGACAGCCGAAGGGCTTCCTACAGTGAAATAGTACCGTGAGTATCAGCAACGCGCGCTAGAACGCTGACACAATTCAGGTTAGCCGGTGTTTCAGCCTCACTCTAACAATCCGTACTGACTAAATCTTCTGTCTCAAAGGTTCGCCGTAGATTTCCATAGAGATAATGTCTTTCAGTTTCTTCCTAGGCCTCAGAAGATGTAAGATCTTAGGAAGCAGATCTAGTGTCTTCCGTGGGTATCCCAGTGCAATCAAAGCAATGATCTCGAGCTTCTCAGGAATCTTTAGCGTCTTACGAACATCTTCTTCATCAAAGCTACCAATCCAACATGTCCCGAGGTCCAAAGCTGTAGCAGCCAAGACAATATGTTCAAGAGCTATTGTAGTGTCCACAACGTGCCAATTTGGCGAGGCTTTCCTGTCTCCGCAAGCCACAATAATCACCGGCGATTCGGCTAGGAACCTTCCATAACCGCAGCCTTTGGCAATCCGAATCCGTTTCATCTCATCCTTTACAATGATGAAGTGCCAAGGCTGCTTTTTACTCGCTGAAGGGGCTCGCCTTGCCGCATGGTTCCGAACCTAAGAAAATTAGGCTCAGAGAGAATGAGAAAGGTATTGAAGTAGTTTATCTTTTCCTATTGACAACAACAGCTGTCGATACCGTTACGACCAGTCAGAGAGCAGCGTCAGGCGCAATTACGGCAAGTCTGAAAGCGCGCGCTAGCCGCCCGTTAGCTCACGCTTTGAAAGTGTCAAATCGTTTTCAACAGGTACGGTAACGCCAAGTGAATTAGCCCAAGAATGATTATTACGATTCCGACGACTTTCGCTAGTTTTCCAGCAAAGAATAGTATTATCCCTAGGACTATCAGTATGAACGGATTTCCACTTATCAAGAATTGGTAGATCGTTTTCAGAATGGCAGAAGGTGATGTTGAGGCCTGAAATGTCCTAACTGCAGATGTTGATTCTAGCCTTACAAGAAAAGCTGAAGCTTTCAGCAAGAGTCCGAAAACATCCAAAAGGGTCCCTCTTAGAGAGCGATGACTTGTATTAGTATTCAATCGGTCATAAAGTCTTGGGCCAGTCTCGCAAGCGCGCGCTAAAGTACAAACGCGCTCCTCGAGTGGGTGAACTCAAGGCTAGCATGTTTTTCTTAATCACTGCAACGTGGATACGGAAATCCGACGACAGACTTAAACATTAGATCGGTGTAAGCCGTTTGTGAGTAAGGACGAATCGGCTCAACTAGTTCGTGGGATGGATTGTCATGTCATGGTCTGGGATATCCAAAATCGTTGAAAAGAAGATAATGGATGAGGTGAAAAAGCAACTTAATCTCGATGTTCACAAGGATGGTGAGGCTGGTCTAAACTCCCTGAACGCCCGCGGATGTCGGTTTTGTGGGGCAATCATGCCTATCAGAGAGATCTTCTGTCCAGCATGTGGGAAATCACAAAAATAGGATCCGACATGCCATTCTAGTTCTACGATTTACGCTTTTCTGGCTAGTGCGCGGTCTTTCTTCTTTGCGCGCGCTAAAGAAACAGTTGTAGGCCAAAAGCACGCGCTGCTCTTTCAGACTTACCTATTGTCTTCTGATGATCCCCCTCTCAGAATCCGTCCACTTAAGCTAGCGTAGAGAAGCGTTATGGATCGCGCGCGAGCTGGAAGCTTTAAGATGTGTTGCAAGAGGTGTTAATGTTGACTTTTATGAAGCTTGAGTTTCACGGAGCAGCGGGAACGGTAACTGGCTCGCATACCCTCTTGGATACAGGGGACTCAAGAATCGGTGTGGACGCCGGCATGTTTCAGGGACCGAGAATAGAAGGGCTTAACTGGACCGGTTTCGGCTATGATGTGCGCTCCCTCGATGTTCTGCTGCTCACTCATGCCCACATAGACCACAGCGGAAGAGTCCCGCTTCTTGTCAAGAACGGATTCCAGGGGCCAGTCTTCTCTACCGGAGCCACAGCGGATCTTTTTGGAATAATGCTGAAGGACACCGCTCTCCTGATGGAGGAGGATGCCGCGAGGCAAAGTGATCATCTTGGCAATAGATCGGCAGATGCACCAAGGCCACCCTTGTTCACCGAACAAGACGTTACTGAGACGATGAAGCACTTACGGAGCCTGGATTATGAGAAGGAGAATGAAATACATGGAGCAAAAGTTCGATTCTACGACGCCGGTCACATT
>JAPKYM010000369.1 GCA_026394315.1 Candidatus Bathyarchaeota archaeon
TAAATCCAGATTACTCAGCAGTGACTCCAGAGTCTCGTATCCTTCTATCTGGAATCTCCTCCAAGTAGAAGGGTGCGGGGCTCAAAGCATATGGATCTTTCCGTGTCAACTTAAAAAATATCGGGACAAGCCCGCGCGCTACGTCCTTGGACATGCTAGATCAAGAAGCATGTGCCCGCAGTAACCATTAGTGAAGATACGATCACTCTTCGAGATACTCTTTCCTTAAGATAAATGCTAGACATTATAGATGCCCAAATGGGTGAAGACGAACTCAAAGTAGACGCTCTTGAAACGCCAATCAGTTTCACACCCAGCAGGAAGATAAGTCCTCCCGCGGTCATCCCGAGAAGCCCGGATAACAATAGTAGAAAGAGGTTCTTCTTACTCAGTTTCTCTTGCTTTTTCCGCAATCTGGACATTGAAAACAGAAACGCGAACAGGAGTGGGAACCGGATGGTGTTAGCTTGAATTACGTTGATCGTTCTCAATCCGAAAGCCACCAGAACCGTCCCGACAGCCCAGCAGACTGCAGCTGCAATTGCGGTAGTGAATCCCTTCTTGTTGGTTTCTCTCACACCGATGTTTCTCTCGATAAAGATGCTTGTTATAGCAAAGAAGATTATCGCCGCACCAATCATGTATCTCAGTTGAAAAGGTTCTCCCAGCAACAGCGTGGCCAAAGCTATTGCCAAGAATGGGTAGGAATACCCAATTGTGTACGATCTTGAGGCACCTATCAGACCTACGCTCCTGAAAAGGCAAGTATCTCCGATACCAAACCCGATGATAGCTGCAAGAATAACAAAGAGAGTACCATTCAGATCAAGACGAAACAAAGCTGGTAGTCCGCCCATTGCGAGGGCCACTATGAACATGGAAACGGCTGAAAAGAGTGTCTTGAAGGCGTTGGCGCTAAGGGGATCGACTTCCTTCAATGTCTTGGCTGCGACGATCATTGAGCCGGCCCACAAGAACGCTGCTGAAAGCGAGTAGATCTCACCGAGCATCCTTAACGGTCACCTAAGAAAGCGCAAGAGCTCCCATTCCTATTTCCAATCTGCTTGCTGAAGGGTAGGAAGCTCGAGTCCACTTGATAGATTATATGTGACGCAGCCGTGTCTTTCTC
Source organism: Candidatus Bathyarchaeota archaeon (assembly GCA_026394315.1). Classification (GTDB taxonomy): domain Archaea; phylum Thermoproteota; class Bathyarchaeia; order 40CM-2-53-6; family RBG-13-38-9; genus JAPKYM01. The sequence goes on from JAPKYM010000369.1 coordinate 1,130, forward strand.
ACTTGTCCTGACTGATGCGAAAATATCGCGCGCGCTCACTGCTATATTATGTCCAGTCCTTCGAACTTCATTGTCATAGCTTCTTTTGCTGAAGTTCCCTGTGCAATAGCCTTGACTATTGCTTCCTCTGCCTTTGAGGTTCTCACAGCCATTTCCTTTACGGTGGAGATCTTGTCCCTCGGAATCACGACAACGCCGTCATCATCGCCTAGAATGATGTCTTGAGGATGAACTTTGACTCCCCCGCATACGATCGGGATGTTGTAGTCAGTGTAGATCCTTCGCCCTTTTGGGGATGTGGGGATCAAGCCATTTGAGAAGACCGGGAAACCTAGCTCCTTGATCTCTTTGTAATCTCTAGCGGGGCCGTCGGTGATAACCCCGGCTACCCCTCTTGCCATTGCACAGCGGGTGACCAAGCCTCCCCAGCTGTCACACGATAAATCCTCGTTTACACCCACCACAATCACATCACCTTTTTTACAGCAGTCTATTGCCTCAAAGAGCTTCGGCCCAGTACTGACGGCGGTGCTTGGAACGGCTTCAACCGTTACCGCTGGACCACAGATCTTCAACCCCTCCCAGAAGGGCTTGACAGCAGGAGTCATTGCACCCCTGCATCCAAGATCGTCCAAGATATCAGAGATCTTTGATGTGTCAAACGCACTCAGGAATTTGGTTAGTTCAGAGTCAGGAACCATTGCCGATTCATCCAGTCGTAATGTACAACATTTCTCTCTATTCAAATCTTCGTAAGCCTTCCAGACAGATCTATAGAGGAAAGGCCCTAGACGAACAGGTGCGCCGTTGTCTGCTACATTTTGATGTATCTGTACAAGATGTATAGTATTGCCAAGTAGCCAATCACCCTAGTGACAAGTAGGAAGTATACAAGTTCCGCTACAAAGCCGAGTATTGCTGCAACATGTGAGACAGCGAAGAAGAAAAAGGCTATTCCGATGTAGAGCGGCACTTTGTCATTCTTTATTGCGTAGCCGCCGAACCCCGTGACAACTACTACGACGCACAGAACAAAAATCGTCCAGACGGTCGGATCCCAACTGACCGCCATTTCACATTCCCAAAGAAGCCTGAAGGCTTTTTGTGATAAAAGACTTGCTAGAATTAGTGCGTGTCAGCACCCAACTATCGTGTGAAGATCATCATCTCATCTGGTGTTTCCATGCATTGCTATAAAGGCCAAAACCGTAAGTTAGCGCTTCTTGGGCCGTTTCGGCCTACGCCTAAGATTGTAGACCAAGGCAAGTGCTACAGGAATTGTTGCAGCAATTATGATCGAGAATGTCTCAATGCTGAGATTCAATAGTGGGATGTGTATGGAGGGCTGTGCTGTTGTAGATGTCGGAACAGGCGTGGGTGAAGCCAGAGTAGGCATTGGTGTTTCAGTGTGTGTTGGCGTCGCTGTAGAGTTGACGGATGGTGTTGGCGTGACTACCTGAGCGACAAGGTAGACATCATCCAAGACTGTGATACAGTCAGAAGAGATCAAATCTGTGCCTTGCGTTATGAAATTGGTGATTCCTACACTACTGAACTTCACCGTTAGATGCTGGCCATAGTATTCTGAGCCTATCTCGGTTCGAAACTGCCTCCAGTCTGCCGTGGCAGTGAGGTTGGAGCTTCTGATGGTCTTCCCGCTCTTATCAATTAACCAAAAGCCCAGTTTCGACCCCGTAGTTGGCACGCAAGAATACCAGAAGGAGAGACTTGCCTGCACCGTATTTGGTGAAAGTGTAACAGTTTGCGAAATAGTCCCTGCCTGCTCATTCTTTCCCAGAACTAGAAACCAAGATCCGGAGTGTGGCTTTGCATCGGGGAATTTAATGATGTCTCCCTTGGCTACCGTGTAACCCTTGACAGAATAATTCTTTACAACCTGCACTGAACCCTTAGCAATCCATCCTGATAGACTGCGGGCCTCAAAACCACCATTTCTCAATATTGAATCTTGAGTAGGGGCCAGATCAAGAGCCGGCGTCGGGGGTACTGGGAACATGGAAGTGGCGTCTTGAATTGATAATGACAGTGTTGAACCCGTTCTGGAAATTATAGTCTCCACAATAGTTACACAAGCCCACGGTAAACCAATAGTTCCCAGTGCACGCATTTCACTTTGTGCATCGCAGGTCTCAGATAGATCTGCACAAATTGTCGGGATGGGACCCACTAGTAGCATCGATAGAAAAACAGAGTAAACGAAGGGGTGCAAATTGCTTCCAATCATTGTCCTTCTGAGAAGGACCCAGATTTAAGACTTGGCGCACGCTGCAATTCAGAATTTCAATCTAAACATCAGTGGTGGCATATCATGAATGACTCTTTATCAGCAACCAAACCTTGTAGGACTCAAGAAACATAGTTGGAAGCGCGCGCTATCTTTGGAATTGTATTGAGGCCAAATTCTCTGACGCGTTTCTCAGCTTGGCTCCGAGACAAACCGTGTTCAAGATCTGAATCTAACCGCTTCACTATTGTAGCCAAAGGCAGTGCATATGTCTCAATATCTAATTCTTCTTCGACTGAGGTTCGTTCTTGGAACAAGTCTTTTTCATCAGAGTTATTGAGACGTCTTGGCTCTTTTTACATCAACTCTTTTTGCAGCCAAGAGTGCGACCTCAAAGATCACAATGAAAGGCATCATTATTATTACTGCGGTAATTGGCGTGGGATCTGGTGTAATAATTGTGAGAATTATCACGAAGCCTACGTACATAATCTTCCTTTTTCCAGCTATGAATGCTGATGGTAAGATTCCAACCTGTACAAGCAAAACAACAAAGACCGGAGCAGTGTAGAATGAACCGGTTGCAATTATCAGAACTACAATCATATTATAGAAATCCTGTATGTTTATGAAAGGCGAAGCTCCACCAGAGGTAATGAACCAAATAAGAATCCTGAATGTGAGTGGAAGTATCAGAAAATACGCCATTGCAACGCCAAAGGCGAACAGCGCAAAGAATGCTGCGACAAATCTCGAGATATGCTTTCTTTCATGAGGATGAAGGGCTGGGGCCAGAAACGCATATAGTTCATATCCAATAATTGGAGATGAGAAGACTATCCCTATCAAAAAAGACAGAAACATATAGACGTATAATGTGTCGGTCAAACCGCCGGCTATTAGCGTGGCTCCACTTGGGAGAAGATCGCTTTTCATTTTCAGCATGATTAATGAGATGATTGGTTGATAGAGACCTATAGGATCCAGGAGCCCTCTCGGGTCTACCGGCCAGAAACCAATAAGCAACCCAGATACTATGACTGTGATGAAGATTATTCTGAGGCGGGTTAGAAGTTCGTCCAGATGCTCCCAGAAACCCATCCGCTGATTTTCAACTCTAACCATATGGAGTCAACCCTCCCGCGCGCGTTTCCTTGTGTCCGCCGCAAGCGGGCTAGCCTTGGGCTTTTCCACAGGCTTGGCAGAAGATTTCGCTTACGTCCATCTTGGCGCCGCAGAACTTGCAGACTGACTGCTGGATCACCCTCTGGACTGAACCGGCTGACGCATGCAAAGCTTGGACTGATGATTCCAATGCTCGAACTGACGACTTCAGCATCTGGATATCACCCGGATTAACTTGGGATGCAGACAACCCCGTCAGAGCGACTATCAGGCCGAGGATTGCAGCAATGCCACCAATGAACTTCATCATCACAGATGATGATTCCACTGATTGTCCTGGAGTGAGGTAAGCGAAGATAGCATTTGCTCCTTCACCAAGCAAGTTTCTTGGCTGCTCAACCATGAAGATGCCTAGTTGATAGATCATGAAGCCTACTACTAGCAGCAATGAACCTACGGCTATTTTGACTTTCGTAGGCGCTTCCACCCGTGTATGTTGCAGAACCCGCGATCTATTTCTTTGCAACTTGGGTTATTTCTTGGGAGATCTGCTCCATCGTCTTCCCTTCGGTCTGGATCCCCAGGCTTTTGGCCGTCTGAATCAGTACATCGCCTGATGTTGTCTGTGTTGCGGCCACGGGGGTTGACGGACGGGCAGGGGCGGTAAGGTCAGGTATCATTCCAGCTCCGCCTTCGGAAGCGGTCCTATATTGCCTAATAGCATCTCCGATCCCTTTAGCCAGCTCAGGTAGCTTCTTCGGGCCAAAGATAATCAAGACAATCGCTAGAATTAGCGCTATCTCCCACGGTCCTATGAATGGCATTGCTATCACCTGTTTCCAGTTAAGGTGGAGACGATCCTTATTAATACTACTTAACTTGGTAGTACTACGCACAGAATAAACGTTAGCGCGCGACACTCCCTCTAAACCATACTCAAGAGCACACTACTGATTGATGTGGGCCCCGCCAGACAAAAAGTCGAACATTACAGACAAGTCGAGGCTGCCCTGATTCTTCTCTACATAAGATCTTATTATCTTGAGAGCCGCTTTTGCCGTTTCTGGATTTATTTTTAATTCTTCAGCCATCTTGAGGGCTTCGGTCATGTCTTTGTTGAAGATGTCTGGAGTAGATCCTATGTTCTGCCTATCTAGTATCTTTGGAATCCAATTCGTCCAATTCCAGCTCTGACCTGTACTTGCATTGATAATGCTGTGCAGTAATCTGAGATTGACGCCGGCCTTGACGGCTATCTCAAGCACCGATTGAGCTGTAACTAGGTCAGTTAATATTAGCATATTGTTGAGGAGTTTGACGACTTCGCCTGAACCTTGACCTCCTACATAGAAGACATTCTTCCCAATACTCTTGAAAACACTAATACTTCTATCGAAAACTTCTCGTTTGCCCCCTACCATGATCGTTAATGTCGCGGATTCAGCACCACTTTTTCCTCCTGAAACAGGAGCGTCAAGTACATCGATTCCTAATGGCTCCGCTGCATCCGCAATTTTTCTAACAGTTGAGGGAGACACAGTACTGAGCTCTATCACAACGCTCCCTGGTGAAGTTTCCTTAAGAATGCCTCCTTCACCAAGTATCGCTTGTTCCGAGGCTGACGAACTTGGAAGAGACAAAAGGATGAAATCAGAACCTACAGCTACATCACGTGGCCTTTCCGTGAGTTTGGCACCATGCTCCACAACTCTCTTCACTCTATCGGATCCAGGTTCTATGTCATACACTTTGAGATCAAAACCCGCCCTCAAGAGATTGAGGGCCATTGGCGCGCCCATTGTTCCTAAACCAACAAAGCCTAGTTTCAAGAGATATCTGCTGCCTGTGACTTCGCTTATGCGGTATACTTGAATAAAAAGCGTTTAGCGCACGCTTAGATCTTCTTCTGCGTGCGCGTAACCGGCTAATCCAGAGGCGAGTTACACAAGGTTTTGCTAAGCAAATATCAAACATATATTGGCGCAAGTCAAAATGCCATTGAGAATCAAGCCAGTGAAGCTCAACCAATCAACCTATTTTAGGGTTCCAAACGACATATCTGACCTAGTGGAGATCGAGCCAAAAACAGAGGTGACATTGCACTTCGAGGAGCATGATGAGGTATTTCTACTGATATATTCTGTTGAGAAATCCCATAATGGAGATCGATTAGAGTCAGTGAGTCCAATTCAGACACCTGATAAGTCTGATTCGAAAGTGCCTTCACGAGTGAAGAAGGCGTACAAATAGCGCACCCTAAGATGGTGCGGGGAGTGGGATTCGAACCCACGAACCCCTACGGGATAGGCTCCTGAAGCATGCGCAGCCTAGAGCTTCTACGCCTTTGACCTGGCTCGGCGATCCCCGCAATTCAATCTGTCATGTTTATCATTGAGGAGAGGTTCTTCAAGATAACTCTAAAGGTCACGAAGATCTGCGGACCATAATCTCAAGCCATTCTGGATCTGCAAATCTAATTCGTGTTTGGGCATGACCATTAAGGTTTTAAGAATGGTGTGGCCATTATGAGGGAGACTTTATAATGGAACACTATCGAGATGACAGCACGAATCCAGTGCTCCCGACCAGAAGAATAATACTTGGCGTAATAGCTCTCTTTTCAGTACTCATTCTATGGTCAATCAGCGGTCAACTGATCTGGTTCTGGCTGAACGTGAAAGAGTTCGGCGAACTATTCATCAGGCCGGTCTATTTCGAGATCATAGGTGGATTGATACTTGCGACTCTGGCCTTCGTCAGATTCGACTTCATCGGTAGACGGTCTCTGACTTGGTGGTTCATCCAACTGGCAATTACACTCTTCAAAGGCTATGGTGCAATCTCCCCCTCAAAAACCGACTTCAAATCCTTCAAGTTAGCACCATTGAAGTTCGTGATGTGGCAAGCCACCAAGATCCTTCTTGGCATGATGATGTTTCGGAACTATATCTTCGGCATGGCGCTATATGCGATGTCTCGAGGTTGGGATTCAGGCCTGAATTCCATATGGGGAGTCTTCAACCTACCCTTCACGAATATACCTTTGGATGGGTCATTCGCTCGAGCCAATGTCTTGCCAATGATCCCTGCACTGACAATAGTTGTAGGGCCCATATTAGGCGCTATAGGGACACGCCTGATCCTTCTCGTCGGTGTGACTCAGCTTGCCAAGATATTTACACCCACACCCGAAGAAGCTACGGGAGCTTCGCCTTTAGGAGCAAGCTGGCGGATCGCTGCATTCGAGGGCCTACTCTCTATCGCTCTCTTTTGGTCAATGTTCAACACTTTCTTCTCACCAAACATAGACTACAACACTCGTTTTCTAATAGCGGGGCTCGGTGCCGGAGGAGTACTTTTTGCAGTTCTCTACTTTGCGGACTGCCGTTACTCAAAGGGTTTCTCAACGCTAACCCGTCGACGAGCCTACATTAGAGTGCTGAGTGTATTCCTGTTAGTTCTGCTGGCAGGCTCGGTGATGACTGTAAACAGTAGTATAGCAGATACACGTAAGATCGAGTGGATGGGCCCATACACAGCTCAACAGATCACAGTGAACCGATATCTGGCTGAGCTGGACAAGGTCAAAGAAGTCCCCATCAATTTCAGTCTGACCCCACTCTCACAAGACGACCTTCCAAAGCACATCTCCGAGAATCGCGAGTTGCTGGAGCGAATACGCCTCTGGGATTGGGATGGAGCCCTTGCCAAGCTCAAGCCAGAGATAGGTCTGATACCGTATCTCGACTATGAGGACTCGGACATCCTAAGGTTTAACGGGACACTCTATTGGGCTTCCACGATGAAACCCATCCTTCCCGGCGCTGTTAGATCACAAGATCGATGGTATGCGGAACATTTCGTCTATACCCACGCGCCAAATGGATTGCTGATTCTGAACGCTAATGACGGGAGAATCATTAACACGAGCAACTTCTTCAAACAGAGAAGGATCTACTACGGCGAGGGGGGACTCCTCTCAACAACATGGGCTGCATATCCGAAAGATCGCCAGAGAAGCGATGAATTAGACAACTTCTTCTATGACGGCCAAGGAGGAATTGATCTTCCCCCCCCCTTGAGCTGGATATTCGAGTTCAACTTCTTCTTGGCATATCGTGACAAGACAATGCATCTTCTACGTTACAGAGACATCTATGAAAGGGTGAGTATGCTACTACCCTACTTTGAGTACACCTTCAACGAGATACCAGTTGACAGTTTTCCTGTAACAGATGGCCGTAACACCTACTACACCATTCCCTTGATCGTGAAACTGGGCACTAACAAAGTCCCTTGGAGTAATAGCAGCCCACTGATGAGGCTTGTAGGCTATGCACTAGTCAACACGTATAATGGGGATCTGAAGATAATTGTTTTAGGCCAAGACTACTTCAGTCAACTCTTCAAGACGCTCTACGCCGACTATGTCACTGAGGAAGTACCTCAATGGCTATATAGTCAAATCAAGTACCCAGAGGAGCTCTTTGATTGGCGGGTCGGCATGTACAACTACTATCACATGATTGACCCAGTCACTTACATAGTTGCCAAAGAATTCCTAGAAGTCCCCGCAGGCCTGAAGACATATTACATCATGACTCAGCCTCCAGGCTTCGAAAAGCCTGAATTCATGGGACTACTATCCCTAGAAGTGCGTGGAGCTCTGGGAAGAAACCTTGCAGGATACATGGTTGTCAGGAATGATTACCCGAAACTTGGAGAGACCATCTTCTATTATCAGCCACAGAAAGACTCTAGGATAAAACTGCTTGGACCAACGGGAGCTATTGAGGCCCTCGAGAAGAACGCTGAGTTCGCATCTCTTAAGACACTGCTCAGACAACCTAGGACTGGGGACAACATTCTCTACAGAATAGGAGATGACGAAGTGTACTTCATCCCAGTTTACACGGCTGGAGCAGGTGGAGTTGTTACTGAACTCGGAGTAGTAGCATGCGTGGGTGCAGTCTTTACAGGAGAATACTATGTCGGGCTGGGAGGTACGGCAGAAGAAGCTTATAGGAAATATCTAACCCAAGTCTCGAAAATAGAAAAACCTCCTCCACCACAACCAACAGAAAGCTTGGAGGAGAGAAAGACCAATGTTCTCAACGTCTTCAAGGAAACGAAGATTGGGCTTGTAACTCCCCGAGCGCTTAACCCGCAAGCGTCGTACAGTGAAGGAACAGCCAACTACACTACAACTTATCAGTGGAACAGCACAAAACAATTTCTTGAGGGTTTCGTATCAGAATGGTCGAGTAAGACAGACAAAATTCTTATGTGGCAGGACAAATCAACCTTGAACTTTGGTGTACTAGTAAACGTTGAGGGGATAGTCGAACTCCACTACGTATCCGTGAATCTTGAGGCTTGAGACAATAGAAGAGTGTTGATTATGAGTCTCTATAAGAAACGACGAGACCCAGAATTGACAGACACGGCTAACATACTAACAATTCTGGTCGGAGTAGTGGTAATCGCCATAATTCTGGCCCTGCTTGTACGACTGCAACGAGGACTACTGGGAATCATACTAGGCAGCCTCGCAGCAATACTTGCCCTATACTGGATCATGGAATTGAGAAAGACACTCAAAAGAGAATTACGAATCAAGCCTTTCGAGACGAAAGGATGGGGCCCTGACATCATAGAGGACAGGAATGAGATCTTGATTGTCGGCAAAGTCCCCGGCCCTGAAGACAAAATAAATATCCAGCTTCGTGAGAACTTTCTCGAGGTCAAAGGCGGCCTAGACTTCCGTGAAGTCATAAAGCTACCAGCAAGAGCCGTCAGCTTCAACGCGGCATACAACAACGGAATACTCGAGGTAAGACTGAGGAAATAGAAGCGCGCGCCCAAGATGGGCTATTCGCAACTCTCTTTACCAACACCAGCGGATAAATCAGTCAGCAGGCGCTGATTCTAAGATTGAACAAAGGTAGAAGGGATCCACCAATACTAGTGATGATCACATGTCCAAGTATAGATATCTCGGATAAGATCGCATCATCCCTCACAACAAAGAAGTTGGCGGCTTGCGTCAACATAACAGCAGATATGAAGAGCATTTTCAGATGGGAGGGAAAGACAGAAGAAGCTACGGAGAAGCTCCTAATAATAAAGTCAAGAAAAGGCCTTTTACCCAAGATCATTCAAGACACCAAGATGAACCACCCTTACCGAGTCCCAGAGATAATTGCGATCCCGATAATTGGAGGCTCAAAGGATTACCTAAGATGGCTCAAAGAAGAGACTACTAATTAGCATGAAATGGTAATTGTGATAAGGTAATCGAAATGACTATTGTACTTAGAAGAGTTGACCTTGACACAATAGTTGAGCATTCCCAAGAGACGTATCCGAAAGAGGCCTGTGGCATACTTCTAGGAGCAAGGAATGATGATCTTAGGGAAGTCAATATGGTCTTTTCAGCGAAAAACATGCTGGAGTCTGAGACCTCTTATCAAATTGACCCACAGGAGCAGCTTGACATCTTCGTCAAAGCCGATGAGTTATCCCTTGAAGTTGTTGGTTACTATCATAGCCATCCATACTGGCAAGCTCAACCCTCCAGCATAGACACACAGAGCGCAAACCAGCCTTGCTGTTCATACATAATACATTCAAACACGGACAACGAAGTCAGATCATTCCACTGGGACGGGTATGAATTCAGAGCTGAAGAGATCATAGTATCTGAGGAAACCGACATCGAAGACGAATGAAAGCCAAAAGAAGCTACTGATATCTTGGGACCCATGGTAGGCAGTGTTCAAGAGTAAGGATCTCGATCTAGTAACTCTCTCACTTATTTCTGGATCTTATTCATACAGAATCTGGTGATGTTATTGAAGACTCTCGCCGCGGTAAAGTTCGGTGGAAGTTTGATAGATTTTCTTGGAACGAATGTTCCAGCTATCCTGAATAGCATCTCAGAGATGAGGTCTGGTAAAGATCTGGGTCCGTTAGCGGTATTCTCAGCACCTAAGGGTGTAATGGATAGACTCCAAAATGATAGGCGAAGCCAAGGCTTTAGGCCGAGAGTACGATCTGGACTCGATATTCGAATCATACTCTGATCTGGCTTCGGGTTTCGTCAACAAGAATCTTATGGAAGAATTCCTCAGTGAACTCGGAGGTTCAGAAGTGAAGTTGAAGAAACCCTTCTGAAGGTTGACAGACGGTTCAACGGTTCGAACAAGGCAAAAGTCCTGACGAGTGGAGGTGAACTCCCTATGGCCATGCTCATAGACTACAAATGATAGTCGCTCCATTACACACCCTAAAACTTGGAACCGTAATACAGAAAGAAGATCCAAGCCCTTCATTGTGAAGTGCGTAACCGGATTAAGGAATTGCGCCATCATCACCATGAAGAATGAGAGCAGTAGATCGCTCGAAGACTGTCTCAGATTATGGGAAGACTACGACGGATTCCTTGATCTCGGAACGGAAGCATTAGAAACAGGCCAAGTCATACGTGACCTCTTGGTGTTGGATGCAGACTTCGTCAAAAGACACGAAGGTCAGCTCAAGTCATTTGATAATGAGACGAGAATTGAATATGGCCTAGGAATAGTAACACTCATTGGAGACAAGATGAGAGACTCATCGGGAGTAGCGTCGATAGCCATAGGTTCCATCCCTGACATAAAAATCAAAAGGGGACTCTTTGTTCCTCATACATCACAGATAATCCTCGTAGTTAATGAGAAGGACGTACCAGCAACCATCAGAAAGATCCACTCTCAACTTGACAAGATCAATAAACAACGATGGGGGAAAGTCACTTAAACACTTAAACTGCCTAATCTTTGTGAAGACTTTATGGCAATTTCTAGGAATTGGCCTCTGGGTCATCACCCTATTTGTCACAGTCTGTGAGGTTTTGAATTATGGAAGAAATGAAAAATATCGAGGTTAGAGAACTTCAAACCCCACCGGTAATAGTGCCACCAAACTACACCATCTCAAAGATCGTTGGAATCTTGAAAGAGCGTGATGCTTACGAGGCTTTCATAGTTGAGAAAGACAGAGTGGGAATGATAACTATGAGAGACATCCTGAGAGTCTCCCAACTGACCAGTGCAAAGACATCAACCCTTGTCAAATATCCCACCAGACTCTCACCTACGACCAATCTCGGTCGGGCTTCAAGGATAATGACAGATTACAGACTCAGAGCCTTGCCGATAGTTGATGATGGTGAGATTACAGGTGCAGTTACTGCCAAGAGAATCCTTGAGACCATATCAGAAAGAGGAGTACCGAACTTGCAGGTGAAATCAATAGCATCAGGCAGTCTGACAACTGTCACTGCCGATGAGACCGTTGCAAAAGCAAGAACTGTGATGATTGAGAAGAGGTTTGATCATTTACCAGTCACTTCCGAAGACAAGGTCGCAGGAATAATTACCTCAAGTCAGATAGTCCTTCACCTGATGCCCACTGAAAGAATTGGAAGCGAGACCTTAGGCATGGAAGGTCAAAGAAGTCTCGGAT
>JAPKYM010000268.1 GCA_026394315.1 Candidatus Bathyarchaeota archaeon
AACCGCAGATGCATGCCGATACATGAAGAGAAGATGCTTAAGCTACGATATTCGGCCCAGCCGAAAATTCGTCAAGGAAAATGATGTTCGAGAAGGCTTTCCTGAGGAAGCTAAGGGTTGCGAACTCATCTTTCTGGATCCGCCTTACTGGAAAATCAAAGCTTCTTCCTACAAACATGACTCGAGAGATGTCGCCAGCCTGAGTCTAGAAGATTACCTGCATTTCCTCAAGAAACTCGTCCAAGACTGCTACGAAACCGTGAAGGAAGGCGGTCACGTAGCCTTTCTGATGCAGCCATACTTGCCTGAACCTTCTGAAGGAGACAAGATCATAGACCTACCATTGATCGCCCACCAATACTTTCTTGAGGCCGGCTTTCATGAAAAGAGTAGGTTCTCGATTCCACTGGCTAGAGAGGACAAGCATAAGGGAGACTTCGAGAAAGCAGAGAGATGTGGAACGTTCATCAACCTGCTGAGAGATCTAATGATATATGTAAAAGACTAGAAGCTAACGCACAAGACCCGTCAAGAGAACGAGCCCCGAAAATCCCCAAGATGAAACAATATCCCCCTATCAATTATTTGGAGAGCTCCTCAGAACCTTGTCTCATCAAAACAAGCTTGAAGTTACAGTAGGAAAGGATGAATCTTTAGGATACTCAGTTACTGTATCTTGGCAAGGTAGACGAGAGTCCTCGCAATTTGCAATTCCTTATTTGCAGAACCTTGGAAGTATAATTGAACTTGTTAGCAAGCTTGATGATGACAAACGCAGACCAAGGGCTTCAGATGATCAGCTTCGTGAAGTAGGTCTTGTTCTATACAACTCTTTGTTTCCAAAAGGAAAAATCAGAGATCTGGTGTTAAGCGGTCTAGCCAGTACAAATGAAAGCATAGAACTGGAACTGAAGTACAAAGATCCAGAGATCGGCAAAATACCTTGGGAACTTCTCCATGATGGGAGAATTTCCCTAAAGAAATCAATGTGAATAGACCTCTCAAGATTCTAGTCGTGATTTCCCAACCATTAGATCAGCCTTACATAGAGACTGCTCCTCCGGTCAAGAAGATACAAGATGAGCTGAGAGAACTCATCGAAACGAGGCAAATAGTGGTTCATTTCTTGATGCCGCCTACTCGAGAGTCTCTATTGAAGCACCTTGGCAGAGGCTACGATGTGTTGCAGTTCTACGGACATGGGGGTCTCGTGAATGGTAAGGGATGTCTTGCATTTGAGAATGAATTAGGACTAACAAGCATGGTCTACGCTCAAGATCTATCAGTAGTTCTTCAGGGAAGTGGCGTTCAACTCGTGGTTCTCTGTGCTTGTCATTCAAGTGCAACCTTGTCCCAAGACCTTTTTGCAGGAGTGGCCCAATCTATTGTTAACACAGCCGTTCCAGCAGTTGTCGGTTGGGGCTTTGAAGCTCCAGTCGATTCTGCTTTAGCTTTTATGGAACAATTCTATGCTGTCCTCGCGAACGAGAAGCAACTATCAATAAGAAAAGCTGTAGCCCAAGCCAGAAAAGCTCTATACAATCGCGGAACAGCCCACTTTCCAACGCTCTTCGAAAGGACAGCACATGACATAATCGCTTCCAAAGGGTCTTGGAGTGATGAAGCTCTCCAAACACTTTACACGGAACCTATGCATAATCTCAAAGAACCTCTCGGAATTCACAATCTCCTGGTAGGCAGACAGGCTGATCTAATGGAATTATCGAGGGGTCTCGCATCGAAAGAAAACGCAATGGTATTGTGGGGATTTAGCGGGATTGGAAAGACTGCTCTTGCGGTTAGAGGAATCCATGATCGTTTTATGTGGCGTTTTCCCGATGGGATCTGGTATATCGAGCTTCAAGGAGGAAAAAAACTCGACACCATACTGGCAGAATTATGCAAAAACATGTCCATGCCGATTCCCCCAGAAATCGAAAAGAAGGAGCAACATGTCCTGAATAGGTTGGCCAAAACTAGAACTCTCCTTCTCTTGAACAACTTCGAAGATGTTGACACTGACCAGGAAATCAATAGTTTCCTAAATCGTGTGAGTTCTTCATCTAAGGTTCTAATAACAAGCAGGCGTGAACCAAAACAGGCATCATGGAGAAGGTATGAACTTAAGGAAATGCGTTCTGACGATGCAATACGATTATTCCGAAGCATTGCCGGAAGATCCGGTATACCCCTAAAAGCCTCGGATTTAGACGACGTATCAGAGATCTGCCGGAGAGTAGACCATATTCCCGTAGCAATAACCTATGTGGCAGGATCTCTCGCTAAGGCAACAATTAAGGACATGTTAAAGGATTTGGACAAGACACCACCGGATCCTGTAAAAGCTGGTTTCGAGTATGCATACAAAAACCTGTCAGTTGATGCAAGAAAGCTTCTTGCACGCCTTTCAATTTTGGAAAGACCCTTCCCGTTAAATGCCATCAAGGCTTTGTCAGAGCCCTCCGAGAAGAGCCTAACAATTCCGAACTGGAAAGCATGCAAGGATGAGTTGAGAAGTTCAGCTCTTCTTCTATTTGGACAGAAACTGTTTTCCCTTCTTCGAATGACACGACAATTGGCTTCGGAACATCTTGAAGATCCTCGTAGATGGCACAGTATCGCCGCAGATTACTTTACGTCGAAAGAACAAATTGATCCCTTTCAGGCTTTCGATCACATGTTTGCTGCTGAGAGATGGAGAGAATCTGTAGAACTCATTGTCGGAACCGTAGCGGGATTACATGATTATGGTTTTGCTGAGGAATTGGTTCCCAGGTTGAAGTTGGCCGCTCAAATAGCCGAAGAAAGAATTAATGACCGTGTGCTCCAAAGTTGCTGTCTTGATTCTCTTGGAACTGTACTGTCAGAGAAAGGAAGACACAATGAAGCATTGTCGGCATACGATAAGGCCCTAAGCATTCAAACTGACTTGCTTAGGATTGAGCCAACAAACAGATCTTATCAATTAATCTTCGCCGGATCCCAGAGTGAGATCGGCTACTTACTATTCAAAATGGGCAATTTCAAAGAAGCAAAAAAGTACTTGTTGGAGGCCATCAAGATATGCAGATACCTTCTGAAAACCGATCCTAGAAACCTAAATTATCAGTCACATATGGTGACGATTCTTGATAGTCTCGGAAATATTCTCTCTAGTATGGGCAAATATGATGATGCCATCAAGAACTATGAAGAAGCAATGGGGATCGGTAGGACTCTCCTTAGAGTTGATCCCAATAACTTCGAATATCGATCGGGAGTGGCTTTGACACTCCTTAATTTTGGTACTCTTTTGTTCAGAATGGGCAGATTTGATGACGCTCTCAAATACTTACCAGAAGCCCTCAGTATGCATAGATCTTTCTTGCAAGCTGATCCGAATAACTGGAACTATCGATCAAACACAGCCATGTGCCTCAATAATCTCGGTTGCATCATAGGTGAGAAGGGTAAATTTGATGACGCGTTAAGGTACCTAACAGAAGCCCTCGAGATCTATAGATCCTTTTCGCAAGCTGATCCCGACAATATTGCTTTGCAATCAAATCTAGTCATGACTCTGATCAATATTGCCAAAAACCTCTCCAGTTTGGATGCATATCCTGATGCTATCAAGAATTATGAAGAGGCAATAGCGATCGGCAGACAGCTTCTGAGAAGCGACCCAGATAATGCGATATACCAGTCAAGAATGGCCTTAGCTTTCACTAATCTCGGTTCAGTTCTAATTCATGTAGGTAGAGCCAAAGAGTCTATCGATCCCTTGATGGAAGCCCTCAAAGCGTATAGAGAGCTTTTGGCGGCTGATCATGAAAATTTAGGATATCAAAGCGATGTATTTAGAACACAGCTCAACCTGGGACGTTCTCTCGTCAAAGTAACCAAATACGATGACGCGTTTTCCAGTTACCTAGAGGCACTTCAGACAGGCAGCGACCTTCTGGAGAAAGATCCTTCGAATGTTCACAACCAACTTCTCATGGCCATGACAATGAACAACCTTGGCAACCTATTGCGTCTTACTCGAAGAGTGGATGATGCGTTCGAATACATGATCGAGGCTCTCAATTTGCATCAATCTCTTCTTGAATCGGATCCAGAAAATCCAGATTACCAAAAAAACGTTGCCCAGACAAAGAATAATCTCGCAGTTATCCTGGGCGAGATGTTATCCAGGAAAGAAATCAAAAAAGCGTCAAAATGTCTCTCGTTTGTCTACAAGTCATGTCTTGAACACAAGGGGGAGACTTTTTCAGAGATACTAATGAGCATCGTTAAGATCGTAAAAGAACTACGTAAGAAAGGTAAGAAAGAGACTGCTGATAGAATTGGAAGCAATCTTGTCAAGATTTTAAAAAGAGAGCGCTTGGATAGGTTCAAGGAATTCATTCGACATTTGGAAAATGAATCGGGGGATATCTCTTCAGGAGAAAATGCATAAGTTTCAACCTTGACACATACCATCGTCCACGTGTAAGTTACGCGTCGAATTTCAGACTTCCACGTCCTCAGGCAAAAGGGCTC
>JAPKYM010000163.1 GCA_026394315.1 Candidatus Bathyarchaeota archaeon
TCCGTACAAAGGTCATGCAGCGGCGGTTTCAGAGGCAGCACGCAATGTTGTTGCTACCGGTGCCCAACCGATCGCAGTAACAGACTGCTGCAATTTCGGTAATCCCGAGAAACCTGAGGTCTATTGGCAATTCAAAGAAGCCATTCGTGGAATTGCCTACATGCTCAAGGGCTTGAAGATACCATGCGTAGGAGGAAACGTCAGCTTCTATAACGAAGATGAGAAAAGTGGTAGGTCCATAAAGCCCACAACAACAATAGTGATGCTAGGGCTTATCGAGAGACTAAGTCTGATAACCAGCATGGCTTTCAAGAGAGCTGGCGAATCAATAGTTCTTGTGGGAAAGACATTCTCAGAGCTGGGGGGATCACAATATCATAGGCTGATTGGTTTCGAAGGAGGCAAAGTGCCAAATTCGATAATATCAAGAGAGAGGGCTTCCATACGAACCACAATTGAAGCCATTCGGAGTGGCTATGTTACAGCAGCCCATGATTGCTCAAAGGGTGGACTTGCAATATCCCTATCTGAGATGGCTATCAAGGGCAATCTAGGTCTGACAATTGATCTGAAAGCGGTACCACACCTGCAATCAATGAAGGCATATGAAATCCTTTTTTCCGAATCTTCCGCTAGATTCATTCTTACTTCACCAGAAAGTCAAACACCAAAGTTACTAGCGTTAGCGAGAAGGTTAGGTGCCCCAGCGGCAAAAATCGGTAAAGTATCAGCCTCAGACTATAAGATAACTATGGGGAAAGAGAGACTTGCTGAATGCTCTGTTAAACATATGAGAGAAGTCTGGCAAAAAACGATACCCCAAGCCTTCGAGATGAACTAGAATGAAAATAACTCATGAAGTAAAAAGAGAGGCTTGCGGAATCTTTGGAATGTGTAATCCCAAACATGACGTTGTAGGAAACATTTACTACGGCCTAATGTCCCTCCAACACCGAGGACAAGAAGCAGCCGGAATTTCAACAATCAAGAATGGAAAGATATTAACCAGAAGGGTTTGGGGACTCGTTTCACAGAACCTAAAGTCCAAGCTTTGGAGATTCTCTGGTCACATAGGAATAGGTCACGTGAGATATTCGACCACGGGAACATCAACTTTAGCTAACGCTCAGCCTATGACTGACAACGTCTTCGCATTTGCGCATAATGGCAACTTAGCAGACTACGTGCGTGTGAGAAGAAATCTGGAGCATAACGGATTCAGACTCAAAGCAAACAGTGACGCAGAAGTAATGCTGAAGCTCCTGAGAAGCAACTACGAGAAACATGGAAGCTATGTAGAGGCTTTCAAAGCCCTTTCCAGACAGGTTGAAGGCGGATATTCTATTGTAATGCTGACAAAAAACCGTGAATTGATCGCTGCGAGAGATCCGCTTGGGTTGAGGCCCCTCTGTCAAGGAAGAACCGGAGGCTCAACAGCTTTTGCCTCGGAGAGCGTAGCGTTAGACAGCAACAGCATAACGCTGGTTGGGGACGTCAAACCAGGTTCGGTGATCGTTGCTACTGAAGACACACGTAAAGAGTGGCAGTATGTATCATGTCGGCGCCGGGCGCACTGCATGTTCGAATATGTATATTTCAGCCGTGTCGATTCAATCCTTGAAGGAAGAAGCGTATACGATGTCAGATTCAACTTGGGCATCAATTTGGCAAAAACCTATGATACAAAACCCGATGTAGTAATTCCTGTTCCTGATACCTCAAGGACAGCAGCTGAAGGTTACTCCAGCTACACAGGGGTACCTGTCGCTGAAGGTTTGATAAAGAACAGGTATATTCACAGAACTTTCATCATGCCTCGTCAAAAAGATAGGGAGGCTGCTATGAAGCTCAAGATCAACCCTCTAAAATCTGTCGTTACAGGCAAGGAGGTTCTCATAATAGACGATAGTATAGTCCGAGGCACAACAAGTAGAGCAATAGTAAACATGGTTAGAAATGCAGGTGCTAAGAAAGTTCACATGATGAGCACATGCCCACCAATAATATCTCCCTGCTTTTACGGAATAGACATAGCCACATATAGCGAACTGATCGCGGCTAAGATGGATATAGAAAGTATCAGAACGAAGATCGAGGCTGACAGCTTGGGCTACCAAACCCTTGCAGGTCTCATCAAGGGCATAGGGCTCCCAAAAGAGGATCTGTGCTTAGGATGCCTGAGAGGCGAATACCCGACACCATACGCACAGAGGATTCTAAACACGATTAAAGAGAATACCAAACCTAGCAAAAACAGACTATGGGAGGCGGAACTTTCAGCATGAAGACGAGCCCCACCAAACCAGGGAAGTCAGTAGCCGTAGTCATTGGAAGTGAAAGTGATAGACCGATTGCTGAGAAAACGGTAAGAGTGCTGGACAAACTGAATATATCCTACGAAATCAAAGTCCTTTCAGCCCACAGAAACCCCAAGGAACTTGAAGAGTACATACAGTCAACAGATGCACTGATCTTCATAGCCATTGCAGGATTATCGGCTCAGCTACCAGGATTTATAGCATCAAAGACCTCCAGACCAGTCATAGGTGTCCCAGTGGATGTAAAACTCGAGGGCCTTGACGCTCTCCTATCAATAATGCAGATGCCTAAAGGGGTTCCAGTAGCAACAGTCGGAATAGACAATGGTGAGAATGCTGCATTGTTAGCTGCCCGAATTCTATCCCTCATTGACCCCCAACTGAAACCCACTCTCTAGGAGAGATCGGTTTGAGCTGGACCTACAGAACAGCAGGTGTAGACAGAAACAAGATCAGAAAGGCTCACCTAACCATTGCTGAACTCATCAAAGATACATACGGACTCAGACTGGGAAGATTCGGTGAGGTGCTTGAAGGTTTCGGTCACTATGCATCCCTCATAGATCTAACCGAAGATAAGGCACTAGCACTCCACTGTGACGGATGCGGAACAAAAGTGTTGGTTGCTCAACTGATGAACAAGTACGACACCATAGGTATCGATTGTGTTGCCATGTGTGTAAACGACCTGATATGCATTGGAGCAGAGCCGACAACCCTGATAGACTACTTAGCCTTAGAGCAGCCGGACGAGAAGATGGTCAATGAAATAATGAAAGGACTTGTCGAAGCTGCAGAGAAGACGAAGACTAGCATAATAGGTGGAGAGACCGCTATCATGCCCGATATAATAAAAGGAGCGGTCAAGGGGCGGGGGTTCGATCTAGCAGCATTCTGTTTAGGTATTGTAAAGAAAAATAACATAATAAGGGGAAACAGGCTCAAACTTGGAGACGCAATTATTGGAGTCAGAAGCAGCGGAATACACAGCAACGGATTCTCACTTGCACGAAAAGTCCTACTTCAGAAGGCAGAACTCGATCTAAAGGACAAACCTCCAGAGCTTGAACGAACCATCGGAGAAGAGCTCCTCGAACCCACCAACCTCTACGTCGATGCTGTGATGTCAGTCATTGAGACGATCGATATACACGCAATAGCTCACATAACTGGCGGAGCGTTTGCCAAACTCAGACGATTCGAGCCCTATGCAGATGTCGGCTTTCATCTCGACAAAATGCCCGAACCCCATCCCATCTTCAAACTAATACAAAAGACCGGAGGAATAACCAATGAGGAAATGTACAGAACCTTCAATATGGGAATTGGCCTCTGCATAATGACTCCAGAAAGTAACAAAGACAAAGCAATTTCCTTATGCGAAGCACAGGGGCTCAGCGCATATGATATTGGAAAAGTTGTCAAGAACTCAGGCGTTAGGCTCGATATCGATGGGAAGACCGTGGTTTTCTAAGGAGGATACAAGATTCTAGCCCTAAAGTCAAGTTCGGCAAGCTTATATCATGACCTCATTGCCATTCATCGTGCTCCGGGGTAAGATTATTGAGTTATGATGTCACGATAGTTGGTTGTGGACCCGCGGGAATATTCTCAGCTCTAGAACTCTCGAGCAAGACAGAATTGCGGATTCTGATGCTTGACCTGGGTCCTCAGTTGGAACAACGAAGATGCTCTACCGAGCGGGGATTTGGATGTATCAGATGCGATCCATGTTCTCTTCTGACAGGGTGGGGTGGCTCAGGAGCCTACAGCGATGGAAAACTAACTCTTTCCACAGAAGTGGGAGGGTGGCTTGACGAATACATCGACACTACGGAATTGAAATCTCTGATAGAATATGCGGATAGCATCTACGTAAGGTTTGGAGCTCCCAAACATCTGTATGGAACAGATCAGAGTAAAATCGACGAAATCAAGAGGAAAGCATCCCTTGCTGGATTGAAGCTCATTCCTTCTAGGATACGACATCTAGGAACCGAGAACTGTGCACGGATCCTGAGTAGAACAAAGCAGGTCCTCCAAAAGAAGGTAGAAATCAGAACAGGAACAGAGGTCAAAGGCCTAATGGTGCAGGATGGTGAAATAAAGGGTGTCGAGACAAAAGATGGAGAAAAAATCTCGAGTAAATATGTTGTCGTTGCACCAGGCCGGGTTGGCGCGGAGTGGTTGACAGCTGAAGCTCAAGTTCTAGGTCTTAAGACAATGAATAACCCTGTTGACCTAGGCGTGCGCGTTGAGGTTCCGGCAGCGGTTCTTCAGGATATGACTGATGTACTCTACGAACCTAAACTGATTTACCAATCAAGGTCCTTCGATGACACGGTCAGGACATTCTGTATGAATCCCTCAGGTGAAGTAATCACTGAGAACTACAATGACATAATCACAGTTAACGGTCAAAGCTATGCCGAAAAGAAAACTGAAAATACTAACTTTGCCGTGCTAGTAAGCACACGGTTTACAGAACCTTTCAGGGAGCCTATAGCTTACGGCAAGTACATCGCTAGACTCGCAAACCTACTGGGGGGCGGAATCCTAATTCAGCGATTAGGAGACCTTGAATCTGGAAGAAGATCTACTGAGCAGAGGCTGGCTAGGAACTTAGTTGTCCCAACTCTAAAGTTCGCAACACCAGGTGACCTCAGCTTCATTCTGCCTTATAGATACCTAGAAGACATCAAAGAGATGCTGCAGGCCATGGATAAGGTTGCGCCGGGAGTATATGCAAAACACACATTGCTGTACGGCGTTGAAGTGAAGTTCTACTCGTCAAGGGTCGAATTGAACAACAATTTTGAGACTAAAGTGCGTAATCTGTTTGCTATTGGAGACGGAGCAGGGATAACCAGAGGGCTCATTCAGGCATCTGTTTCAGGCGTCGTGGCTGCAAGAGAGATCACAAGAAAAGAAAAGTAGTATTACATCTGTGAAAAGTAAATGCGAATTTTCTCAAATATCTCATAATAAGTCCAGAGTGGTGGGGCGGGCGGGACTTTCATGGAACTCGGCCCATTTTGAACCCGCGATCTCCGGCTCTCTCTCAAGATGACCCGAGACCGGGATCTTAGACCAAGCTGGACCACCGCCCCGGGTGAATGACTAGACAGATCCACTTTAAAAGATCTCACATTAGCGCGCGCGTCCAAGAGGACCACAGAGAAAGATGTTCTTTTGAAAAACTCCAATCCTGCTACCAACTGAACTTCGGGTTTAGCGAGTTCTCCTCTTAGGTATGGGAATTGCTGTTAGCATTTTGGCCCTGATTGTGGGCCTTGGTTTGTTTTCGACTTTTCTTGGACTTTTAGCACACGGTAGTCGGTGAGCACACACACTATTCCTGTCCCATCATGTTGGGAGAAGAATCTCCCAAACCCTCTCTTTCTTACGGACGGCTCACCACGCTCACCGAGGCCAAAGATGCAACCACTATAGAAGAAGTGTTCTAACAGTTAATATCAAGAAAAAAGGAAGTAAACCAAAGAAAAACTGCAAAACCTGTACATGCCATTTCTAACTTATTTAAGGTAGCAAAAACAGGAGAAAAACAGGTAACCAACAAAAAGAAGACAACCAGCAAAGAAAGAAACAAGCAAGAGAAGAAACAAAGACATAAAGAACGGTATAATTCAGCCAAAAACAAAGAAAACCAATATAAAACTAACAGTAAAAAGCATAAGAAATAACAGTCTACAGTATACAAAATATACAAAGTTTAAACAGTTTCTACATTGGAAAAGCACAAATTGCATGTTTACTTTACTGGCAAAAACAAAACGAGTTTGTTTAGACTTTACTTCTTCTCTTAACCACGACAACAGCCGATACTACTAGGACTGTCCTGTACGACAGGATAGAGGCAATAATCAAACCTGCCTCCCTCGTTCAACATCTGTCGCACCAACACTAGGATGGGCTGAGCGCGCAACCACGCCTAGTATGCGAAGACTTACAAACCAAATGTGCTTACTAGCATGGGCAAGGTGGATGTGAAGGTCATGCTCAGCGAGCGCATCTATCCACTGTCATGTTTGCTACTGCTCACTACTGTGATCTCGCTTCTTGCTGC
>JAPKYM010000182.1 GCA_026394315.1 Candidatus Bathyarchaeota archaeon
TACCCTTGGTGGCCGAAAGAATCTATTGAGAGGGTTACCAAACGTCTAAAGGATCATATGGTGGGTGAGGCCCGATACTATGAGGAACGCTGGCAGAGGAAGAATGGGGAGTACTTCTGGGTAGAGATAAACGCCGCAACACCAAAGAAAAATGGTTTGATCCAGCATTACCTGTCAAGCTGGGTCGACATCACTGAGCGCAAGAAGATGGAAGAGGAACTGAAGCGTTACTCTGAACATTTGCAAGAGTTGGTCAAAGAGAAGAGCAGAGATCTAGCTGATAGTGAGGAACGCTATCGTAGGCTTGTAGAGAAATCCCCACAAGCGATCCATGTCCATTGCGAGGGTAAATTTGTCTATGTTAATGCTGCAGCGGTAAAGCTTTTCGGCGCAGAAAGACCTGAACAACTTATTGGAAAACCGGTGACAGATGTTATTCACCCTGATTCTCGAGAAATCGTCAAGGAACGTATCCGACAGACACATGAAGAAAAAGTGACAGCCACATATCTAGAAATGAAATTCCTGCGCTTGGACGGAACAGAGGTCGATGTGACTGTTGTAGCAATTCCAACCACCTACCAAGGCAACCCCGCAGTCCAAGTTGTTACACAAGACATAACCGACCGCAAGCGGATAGAGGAGACCAAGGATCATTTTATGTCCGCCGTTACTCATGAGCTTCGCACCCCTCTAACCTCACTTAAGGGTTACTTGGAGCTTCTCATGAACGAGTCTGGACCTCTGCCTGGTCAGATCCAGTCTGATCTGGCGGTGATGAAGCGGAACACTGATCGGCTTCTCAACTTAACTAATGATGTGCTGGATATCCAGAGGATGAGGTCTGGAAAGCTCCAGCTGAGCTTGGAAAAACTGGACCTTCGAAAGGTCATTGACGAAGCCGTCGATGAGATTAGCCCCCTTACAGCGGCGAAGAAACAGAGCCTCATCGTTGAACATCCACAGCAGAAGTTACCGATCTATGGCGACCAAATGAGGCTCAGCCAAGTATTGATGAACCTACTCAGTAACGCCACAAAATTCGCACCTGAAGGAGGCAAAATAATCATCAGCACAAGAGCTGATGATAACCTCATCACGATTGCAGTATCCGATACAGGGATCGGAATCAGGGAAGAAGATCTTAACATTGTCTTCGATCCTTTCGCACCCATCAGGAAACCGACCTACATTAAGGGTACGGGGCTAGGGCTCAGCATAGTCAAAGGCTTGGTTGAAGCTCACGGTGGTAAGATTTGGGTTGAGTCGCGTGGTGAAGGAAGAGGCGCGACGTTCACTTTCAAGTTGCCCATGCGGAGCTCGTCTACAGAACAGATAACGACAGCTTGGAGTAGCGCCTTCGCAGAGAAAATAGGAAAGAAGGCGAGGTAGGGAAAAAGATATGTTTGAAGGTTCAAGACCTATGAAGCTGCTCGGTGCAATAATTCTTGCCGTTTTGACTATCGCTACCATAGGCTTAGGGGTATTAGACCCAGGAGGTATCTTCGAACCTCCCATGCTGCTGTGTCTGCTGAACATTCTGTTCCTATCACTCATGAGTTTTGTTGTAGCCTACATTTCGATGAGAAGCTATCTGGCAAGTGGTTTGCTCTCAGTTCTCATGATTGGGAGCGGGCTGTTACAGTTTGGCTCGGCGAGTCTAATTGCTGGTTTCTTGCGAGACCTTCCTGGAGGAGCGAACGCTACTCCCTCAGTCCACAACATCGGAGCCTTGGCCGCAGGGCTCTTCCAAATTGGGGGTTCAGCGTTATCCTTGACAGGACACGCACCTAACGTATCCTGGATCAGATTGAAGGGAGCACTCGCCTACCTTGGCGTCTCAGTCTCGACAGTAATAATCACCTGGGCGACTCTCAACAACACCATTCCAACATTTTTCGTACAGGGAACTGGCCCAACTCTTCTACGCCAAGTGGTATTGGGGGTCGCGATAGTACTATTCGCCGTTTCGTCTATCCTTGTTTATAGGCGCTACGCAGAGAATGGGTCAGATATTCTGTACTGGTACTCCTTGGCTTTAATGCTGACTGCCGTAGGATTGCTTGCTGTCTACCTTCAACGTGCTGTTGGAAGCCCGATAGGTTGGATTGGAAGAATTGCTCAGTACTTTGGCGCGGTCTACTTCCTCGTCTCTGTCTACTCTGCCTCCAAAGAAATGAATTTGCGCACGCTAGAGCAGATTGAAAAGAAGGTGAATTAGTTCTTTGCCGGATAGGGTCTTGATTGTGGACGATGAGCCTGACATCCTTGACCTAGCCAAGAGAATTCTGGAAGGACAAGGATACCACGTGATCACTGCCTCTGATGGAGACCAGGCTCTACGAACGGCTGAGACCGAAGTGCCTGACATCATTTTCCTGGACGTGGTTATGTCAGGCAGGAGCGGTCTTGAAGTCTGCAAAATCCTGAAGTCTCAACCCAAGACAAAACACATCCCAGTAGTGATGTTCACTGCTCTTGGCCGAGACATCGATAGAAAACTGACTACAGAAGCTGGATCTAACGGTCACTTCATCAAACCTTTCACCTCTGAAGCTCTTCTGACAGAGGTTAAGACTCATCTTGATCAAGCCAGAATGAACAAATTCTCAAGACAGTTGGGATTTGAACACGATAAGCTGCGCGGAAAGAAGATTCTGTTAGAGTTTGACCCCTCCACAAGATACGAGAGATTCACCAGAGATTTTGCTTTGGAATCTGCCTCACACAACGAAGCGGTCATCATCCTGACCAAGAAAGGAAGTGCAGTACAACGGGCTCTCGAGGGAGAGACGGGCGTAGAAATAATCGACCTAAAAACTGATCTGATGCTGTCCCCAATCTTGGAGACGCATCGAGAAGGATCTTCTTTGAGCTTGGTCTATGACAGTCTCACCGACTTGGCTCTTTCACAGAAACCCCAAGCTGCGTACATGTTCGCACACAGCGCTATTGACCGATTAGTCTCGCCTACGATTACTGCTCTCTTCCTTCTTAACTCGGAAGCTCACGATTCAAAAGAAGTCTACAGCCTGAGGGGAATCTTCAGCGATCATGTAACTTATGGTAAGCAGGGCGCAATAGTCACCAGAGCCACCTGACCTCCAGCGCAGGGCGCCAGTCGGAACTGATTCATTCGCTACGGCCTAATTTCTAAGCACAAGCTACAGCAGAAATCTGCCAAGCGCACGCTTTCAATATACGCATGCGCGTCAACATGAACTTCTTACTTTACCCTTAAGAGAATCAAGACTAGCTTAGGTATTGTACAAGACACCTGTAATGGGGATAGGTCAGAACATGTTTACAATTCAGGAGCTGTATGATTATTCATGCCGCGTCCGTAGTAGCTTTGCCGCGAAACTTACTGGGTTGCCTTGGGAAGAAGTGGAGAAGAATAGGGAAGCAAGCTTCTACAGTATGAAGAATATCATGATTCACATGATCGACAATGAAGACTGGATTGTGAATTGGGTTATTCAGAATAAATCGACGGAGTACAGACGAAGGAAGTCTGAAGAATACACCAGCATGCAAATGATGCTTGACTATTTGGAAAATGTCTCCAGCAAGACCAGATCTCATATTGCGAATCTTGACGAAAGCGAACTCAAGAGAAGAGTGAAATTCACTACCTCATCAGGGGAGACCTTTGATCTTTCCGTGGAAGAATGCTTATTCCAATCATTTACAGAGCAACTCTATCACATGGGCGAACTGACAGCCTTGCTGTGGCAGCAAAATACTGAGCCGCCCAAGATGCAG
>JAPKYM010000221.1 GCA_026394315.1 Candidatus Bathyarchaeota archaeon
ACGGCAAAGCCTCTTGGATCTCTCACGGTATCAGCGGAGCCCCGTCCTCCTGTGACTGTGGAGAATCTTACGAATACTGGGGTCTTTTTCTTCGGATCTTGGAGGAAATTCGCTTTGGTGTAAGGCGCCATGCTCTTGTAAACCTGGAAGTAGCCATGTGTTCCTGCTCCCTTGGCGTGGACAACCCTTTCGGGGATACGTTCTCGGTCAAAGTGAGCCATCTTCTCGATAAATTGGACATCTTGTAACAGGACTGGTCCACGTTCACCGACGGTCAACGAGTTCTGATTGTCAGTGATCGGAACTCCCTGATTCGTCGTCAACTGTTTCTTTTCCTTCATGATTTGATCCCCCTTATTTCAAGCATAAAGTCCTAGCGTGTGCTTCAAGAGATAATATGTAGATCACCTATTAAGCGCGCGCAAGAAAAAAGAGGTAAAGCCATCTTCACCTATTGCGTGGTTAACTTGGTTTCTGAGACGCTTTCTTGAGATCAGCCAGTACCATGGCTGGATGAAACTCCACTTTGGCATTGTAGTCTTGGAACAGCGGTTCAGCAATTCTGGGGATCATATCAGCGCTGGCAACATCAACCACGAAATAAAATGTTCGCTCTCCACAGTCCTCAGCAAAATACGCGGCTTCAGGCTTGACCATATTCATGTATTCCTCTAGCTTACGTATCCCATTTGGGTCTTGCATCATCTTGTTTCCAGCTTCAGTAGGTATTCGAACATGAAGCAAAAATCTCATAGATTCTCACTCACCTCCTCACGCTCATCATGGATGTCAAAACAAATTCTGGAATCTCTTGGCCTATTTTCTTCGTGTAGACTGCTTGGCGTAATCCACCATACCTTGAAAATCAACTACGATCGCAGGTTCGTTTCCGACAACCCATGCATCGTGTCCTGGCAGAAGTGAGGAGACTTCACCAGCTTTTACGTCTCTTTCTGTACCGTCATCCATCACAATGTGCATAATTCCTGAGACGTGGTATTGAAAATGTGGAGCCTTGCAACTCTTGGTCTTCGCTATCGGCTTTACGTGTTCAGACCATTTCCATCCAGGTTCTAATACGGCCCGGCCGACTGTCGCTCTCCCAACCCTCACAAGTTCTAATTTTCCCTTTTCAAATGTCCTTACTTCATCCGGAGAATTAAAGCTCTTAACCTCTAATTTCTTAGGCAAGTCCTTACCCCAAGAAATTTGTCGCTGAGCTATTATAAACACTGCGCGCGCTGCGATATTGCCTAGAGTTTGTCCCTGACCTCAGGAAAGTCATGTTTAGAGGTTCTTATTGTCTTGTGCAAAGCCGACAATACTACGGCTTTCTCTTCACAGGAGGGCCTGTGCTCCAAGCCTCGTCTTACTGTGATGCATTCACCTTGATGCAAGACAATATTCGATTCTTTTGTCTCCAGAGTAAAACTACCCTCAAGAACCAGAAAGAACTCATCCTTTGGGTGAGTGTGCCACGGAAAGGTGCCCTTGAACAAGGCGATTCTGACAAGATACTCTCCATCAAGCTCTGCCAAGTCAAACGGTGAGAAAGTATCCAGCTCAGAAGCGATCTTGTGAATATTGTATTTTTCACTCAACATATGAAACCCATGCCTTCATTCCAGTAATCCTATCACAATGTCCGCTACTTAGCCTTGGTTTGAATATAGTCAAAGCATCAAGTTATGGCAAGGTACTCTTTGGTGACGTTCACCAAGGCGCGCGCCACAGACTTTTGCCATGAAGCACAAAACAAATCAGACAGAAGCGATCAGATTTTGTCTCTCATTTTCAATCGAAAACAGAATCACTTTGATTAACCGGTAATGTTCAGTTGAACAAACCTGATGAATCAGCCCGAACCAGTCAGAAAGATACTGAGGTAAGGGAAAACAGAATCCGCCTAGCTAAGGCCAACGGCTTCGCAGAAGTGTACGAAATCGTCAAAGATTCTGTCAAGAGCTCCCTAGGCAGATACAGGATTGGATTGATGCTGTATCTCGACGACCTACCCTTGCAAGTGGGAGCTTATCACCCAGTAGGGTCCAACTCTATAGTGATGAACCGAGCTCTCTTGCAGATCGTTGAGTCCACAGCCAAATCAAAGAACGTGGTTAACGCTTTCATATACACAATTCTTCTGCATGAATATCTTCACGCGCTAGGATACGAGGAAGAATACACCGTAAGGCCAATGGTTCTTAACGTGACGAATGAGTCCTTCGGAGAGCACCACATAGCAACCCATCTAGCGAGGCTAGGCCCATGGTCGATCCTTAAGGGCTTGCCACTGGACGAACTTGAAGCACCCAAGAGAGTCATTGAAATAGTAAAGGATCTCGAAAAACAAGACCAAAGATACATTATCTAACTCATCAAGCGCGCCCCATACCAAGCCACTTTGGCGATGATACACCTTAATGCATCCCTTGAATCAATCTCCGGATAGGTAGCCGCTCATTCAAGAGATCTTGGTGGCTAACACATGTCTGAAGAAAATGTCTCAGTCTCACTATCCTCCAGAAAGATACGCAGCCTCTACGACTTTCTAAGTCTATTCTACAATCTCATCACATGGTATGAGGCGGGAGCGCAGAAAAAAGCACTGGAAATTGCAGATATGAAAGAGGGAGCAAAAGTCCTGGAAGTGGGCTTTGGCACCGGAAAGAACCTGTCTAAATGCGCCAAGAAAGTCGGCAATACTGGAAAAGTGTATGGGATCGATATATCCTCAAAGATGCTGAACAGAGCAAGAAGAAGTATCAGGGACTGCGACCTATCTGAAAAAACAGATCTTGTTCTTGGTGACGCTAGCGAAGAACCTTTCCTCGAATCATCTTTCGATGTAATATTCAGCAGCTACGTACTTGATCTGATCGATACACCAACTATTCCAAGAATTCTCTCAGAATTCAAAAGACTGCTGAAGCCTGGCGGCAGAGTAATACTTGTAAGCTTAACAAAAGGCTCCAAATGGTTTGACAATATGAAACTCTACGAGTGGATATACGCTCGCTCACCCTCACTCTTAGGAGGATGTAGACCAATAACCTTGGCAAGGTACCTCCAACAATCAGGGTTCAGGCACATTGGCAAGAAATTTGTTCGCGCAGGTTTTCTGATGCCTACTGAAATTGCTTGGGCAGACAAAGAATAGTGCGCCCTAGGACGCATTGAAGTGTAATAAGGAGTCTAAACCGCCTTATCGAGGCCTTGGCCGCATGAACCGCAGAACATGGTTCCAGCCGTTAAGGGTGCTCCGCAGTTAGTGCAATATCCCACCGGCGTTTGCGACTGCTGATAGAGCGGCGCTCCTCTTCTCCTCGCCCGGGTGACAATAAGGACTATGACCACTATGACGAGTCTGATTGGTACTATGTATAATGGATTCGAGAGAAACGACTGCCCGGCGGCTTGTTCTTCTCGATGAGTAGTGGTAACAGTAAGTATCTATGTGGTCACAATGGTAGCGCGCGCTAGACTACCTTTACCTTAGTTCTAATCCTATTTTGTAAGCCTGTTTCATAGCTTCCGAGTTTTGCTTTACTATGCCCTTTTCCCCTGCGGAGACAACTAATTTTGCGTGAAATTTTGCCTCTAGATAATCTAGGGATTTTGCCATCATGTCTACTAGTGGATTGGCCGCAGATGTTTCGCTTTCTTCAAGTGGCGCTATCAGGACCACTTTCTTTCCTTTCATTTTGTGAATATGTTCCGGATGAGAGAATGCATACCAGCGATCCATGAAAGCTTTCAAT
>JAPKYM010000349.1 GCA_026394315.1 Candidatus Bathyarchaeota archaeon
TGTTGATGAATCAATCAATGGTGAATATTTCTGGTAGAGGTCTTTGCACTCCCAATCTAGGGGTTGATAGTTCATGTATGCCTGTCTTTTGCGGTAGGTTGCCTCATTCCAAAGTTTGGCACAGTTGGTAGCTTTATCCCTCAGCATCCTCTCTTGCTTCACTGTTGGATTAAGGATGAAGGTGTTGGTTCTCTGCATGAAACTACCAGCATTCTTATTGAGGCGCCAGACATTTAAGCCCCAAACGTCTCACTCTGGTCGCAATTCATCCCACCCCTGAAGGGGTGGGCTTTCTTGCTAGTTCAATGTAATCCAACTGTTGGATTGCGTAGATGGCGCAGGAATAGCTATTTCTTGAGTTGCGTGGTTGGAGATCGAGTGGCCGATGTTGACTACGTTTTGATCATATGTCGGCGAAGAGAGTCTGGACAATTGCAGGGTCCACCTGACTTCCTGCAGTAAAAGCCTCTGCCATCTTTAGTAACTATGAGGGCGAGGCATTCAATTTTTCTGACGCTGTTGGCTAGGATTGTTACTGTTGCCATGCTAATTCCCCCTTTAAGGCATACAGCGTTCCCCGCTATTATGGGAGAGAGATGAGTGAAAGTGACTGCTTTATGACTGTACTTCTTGCATGCTTATTCGCAGTTAGACCAAGTGATCAATCACTGTCTTCGTGCCTTCTGGTAGGTTATCAGTTCCATCTCTCCATTCTCGATTTTGATATAGGTGTTCTGGGTCGAGGCGTCTGAGACCCAGCATCCGGTGTTGGCAACGTTTTCATCTATGAAGGGTCGGTGGGTATGGCCGAAGATGAGTCTTCCATTCTTGGGCAGACCTAAGAACAGGTCTCTAATCTTTGATCTGGCAAATTGCTCAACCTTATGCATGTCTCTGCGGCTTTCAGGCACTTCAGTTATCGAGGTTATCGTCCTCTGTCTTCTGTCTGCCTTCTTGAAGCTGAGATGAATAGTGTCCCAAAGTACGCTTAGTATGTCACCGATGAAGTCTCCGGTTCTCTGGCATAGAGAAATGCACAGTGATTCATATTCTTCTATTGTCAGTGGTTCGAATACTGCTAGTGCTTCAAGTTGGTATCCATGAATGAAATTGTATGCGATGCCGTTGTCCTCAAGTCTCAGAGTCTTTCTAATATCGAATAATTGATTGTCGGCTAGTTTGAGCGTGGCTAGGGTGTAGTCGTGATTTCCAACAATGTAGTGGATCTTGGTATCTAGGGATTCGAGGATGTTGAAGATGGGTTCATTTTCAATCGCAACAGCTACGTTGTTCATTCTCCAGAAGTCCAGTATATCGCCAAGAAGAACGAGTTGATCGTTTGAACTCAGACTTTTGCAGACATCTTCAAGAAAGCTGAGGAACAGTTGTCTGTTAGACGCTTGATAGCCTAGGTGGACATCTGAGACAGCAATTATCACGGAATTCGCCTTCTGAGATCAATGATTGGGGTGGGGTCCTCTTAAGTGGTTAACTGAATCTTACTCAAATATGTGGTTCCTTAGTTGTGTATTACACTTTTCTGTCGTTTGACCTCACTATCAATATTCCAAACCATATTCTTCGATCAGAGTTAGTAAAGCTTCCACGTTTCCTTTTGCGTCGTTGACGGGATTGTGATCATGTGGAGTCCTTCGCAGGTGTTTGAAGGTTCCGAAGATGTTCTTGGTCAATCCTTTGTACAGTGAGTTCAGATTTTGTGATGAATAGCCAAACGGATTTCGTCCCAGAAACGTGTGAAAATACCAGCATACGAACATCCAATCGAACCCATTGTTGTCTGAAATGAATATTGGGTGCTTTGGGGAGGTTTCATTTATCCATTCTTCAAAATTGTTCATGACTTCCTTTGGATCATCAAAACTGAGTACCTGCTCTCGCTTGTAGCCTGTTACTGCTAGGGCCTCTGGATCATACTCATCCGATATCGGGCGAAGCTTGGCGTGAAAAGTGCGGTCAAGGCTAGATTCAACGGCCACAGCTCCCAACTCGATCATGGAGTATTTGCCGGGAATTGGACCGTCAGCCTCAACATCAACCATTATGAACATGTTATCATGATCAGAACGGCGCACCACTTTAAGATTGACGATTCACAACAACGTTCATGAATCGACTGTTGGCCGATTTCAATTCAATTCATGATTGCTGGCATTAATGACAAAGATCGTATTTGCTTCCGGTAAAGTAGCGCGCACTAGAAGATTGCTTGGTGCAAAAGACTTACTTCTTTTGACTTGAAAAGCCGTGTAAACCTATCTTCTTCTTGAGGTCCCAGTACTCGCCTTGGTTGTAGACGAATGGCGATATTCTCGAGAAGTCGATGCTTCCCTTTTCATCCAAGATATCCTTGTCCACATGAACACAGACGATCTTTCCTAGGAAAAGGATGTGTGAACCCACTGGGATCTTGTTTGTGCTTACGCACTCCATGTTGACGGGACACTCTTTGATCAGAGGTGGTTTGACTTCATTGGCAGGCTCGGGTGTGAGCCCTGTTTCAGAGAACTTGTCCAAGTCTTTTCCTGAGAAAACTCCGCAATAGTCCGCCGCCTTCAAGATCTTCTGAGTTGGGATGTTCACAACGAACTCGCCGGTCTCTTCAATCAGCTTGCATGAATATCTGTGTGGTCGTATGCTCACACCTACAGTGGGAGGGTCTGAGCATACCGTTCCTGCCCATGCTAAGGTAATGATATTGGGCTTTCCGGCTGGGTCAATGCAGGTGACAAGAACCACAGGGCAGGGGAAGAGCGCTGTCCACGGACTTTTTGTCAATTTCACAGGTCTGATTCTCCAAACTATTGTGCCTGAGAAGTAAATCCGATCTGTCTATTCTCCGGGTTTTTCGGGTGCGAATTTTCCTCTGAGAAGATCCTGTCTAGGTGGCGAGAATACCTCTATGCTAACGTATTCTTGGTCGCCCTCTATCTTGCCTGAGTGCACTGCGTTCGAAGGTATGATGAAGCTGTATCCTTTCTTTATGTGAAATGCCTTGCCGCTTATCCTGAATACAGCCTCACCCTGGAGGCAGTACGCCATCTGCTCGTGTGGATGTTTGTGCTCGGGAATCAACGATCCAGCTTCTATTCTGGCGTAGACCATCGTCATATTCTCACCGCTTCCCAAGACTTTTAATTGGGATCCTGGATGGGCTTGCCAGAAAGCAATCTTCGCCGTGTCTACTGCTGCCATTTCTCGATCTCTGGTGAGATTGCATCATCAACTCTTAAGAGTTGTGCGATACTCTCCTCACGGAGAGAATCTCAATATAGGAGATCTGACCTTCTTTCGAGAGTCTAAGGATCAAAGGATCGATTTTCTATACAGTAGATGAGGTGCTCGCCTTTGGGTGTGCCAGAGAAGATCAAAGCAATAGAAGAAGAGATGAAGAAGACTCAGATTAACAAGCACACAGAGCACCATATCGGACTGCTGAAGGCCAAACTTGCTAATATCAGAGCTGAGCAAGAACAACTCCAGAGATAGAGAAAATGACAGTAATTCCAGGCCTACTTGAATACAAAGGGGCTAAGATACAGATCCTTGATCTTCCAGGCATAATTGCTGGTGCGGCGAGCGGGACTGGTAGAGGAAGAAGAGTTCTATCCGTTGCACGAAATGCAGATCTCATAATGCTGATCGTGGACGTATTCCAGCCTGCTCAGATCGAGGTCCTGAAGAAGGAATTGCATGAGATGGGAATCCGACTCAACGCCCGCCCTCCCAACGTCACCCTAGAGAGATCCTCCCAAGGCGGTCTCGGCATAACCTCAACTTGCAAGCTGACCAGACTATCTAAGAACACGGCCAAGGCGATACTGAGCGTCTACGGAATCCATCATGGAAACGTCATCATAAGAGAGGATATAAGCGATGATGAGCTCATCGACGTTGTCACGGGAACCCGCCAGTATGTACCAGCAGTCAGTGTTCTGAACAAGATAGACTTGGTCAGTCCTGAATATCTGGCTGAGGTCAAGATCCGAATAGGAGAGGAGTACATTCCAACATCAGCAGATCTGAATATCAATCTTGATAAATTGAAGGAGGCTATCTACAACCGACTGAACTTCATAAGGATCTATCTGAAACCCAGAAACGGAGAGCCAGATTTCAAAGAGCCGCTAATACTAACAGCTGGATCAACAGTATCTCATGTCTGTGCGAAGATACACCGCAAGTTTGCTGAGGAAGCTAAATACGCACTTGTATCTGGAACTAGTGTAAAATTCAGTCCTCAACGTGTCAGAATGGACCACGTAATCCATGATCGCGACATTGTGACTATTGTGACGTAACACCAGGTATACTAACGCTAGGTTCTCTAGTGATATTTGCCGTACTTCCTTGCTTCATCAACCATTGTTTGAATGTTCTCTGTCTTTACATTGCTGTGTAGTGAGTTGCTGTCTGATAGAATGAAACCACCGCCTTTTGCGGCTGCATCTATGCAACGCCTTACGTCACGTCTTACATCGTCTTCAGTACCGTAAGGCAATATGTGGATACAATCAACGTTTCCGCGCAGAAAGATCTCGTCACCGTATTGCTGTTTTACTTTCTTCAGATCCATGACGCTCGGCTCGATTGGGTGTAATCCGTCTATGCCGAGATCTATTAGATCGTCAAGGATCGGGTAGAGGTTTCCGTCAGAGTGCTTCATCACAGGGATTTTGTGGGAGTGACATTCCTCGATGAATTTCCTTATGTAGGGAAAGAAGAACTCCCTCAGCATCTTCGGGGAGAACATCGGTCCTTTCAGGTCCGCAAGGTCATCTCCCTCTGTTATGATGTCAACCCCAGCCTCGATAAATCTCCTGACAATACCGATTTGATATCTGAAGACCTTCTCAATCAGCCTCTTGGCGAAATCTGGTTGCCGATACAAATCAATGGTAAGCTTGTCGATTCCACCTCTTATCTCGAAGGGGGCTGTGACTACTGAGTGGCACATACCCACCACTGGGTACTCTTCTCTGGCTTCAGCAACTGTCTCTTCCACAATGTCTAGGTTGAGTTCTTCAGGTTCTGGAAATTCGAGCTTCTCCAGATCTTCGGGTGACTTAACTATCCCGTCGACCCAATAGGTTGTTTTGACGTCTTGTTTTATTCGAAAGATCCTTCCCAAATGGTCAACATAGCTGGTGGCATCTATGAATCGTGGCTTGAACCCTTCAGGGTACAGATGCCAGTCATTAACCATAAGAGAGTCAAAATCGAGCCTCATTGAGGCTTCGTTAATCAGTCTCTGGTTGTGTTTGACAACATAGTTCATGTCAATGGCATCATTGTGCTTTTGTGAGAGTAGGATCGAAGTGCTCACAGGTGCCTTGTCGAGAATTTTTTGGGCGTGGATCAGATCAAGATTGGTGCCGTCTACTGGAACCATATCTGCAGATTCAAGAACTACGGCCTTCATATAGCGTTCTTTGTGAGTCACCATGTTGCTCCACTTTGGTAGATGGGCGGTTACCTCGGTTTGCCAAAGAGAGCGATTGCGATCTCTTCATAGGTTCGGAGGTCTGATTCTGTGAAGAGGACGAAGTTAACCTCTTCCATGCTGTCCTTTTTCTCAAGGAATTCCTTTACAGTCCCAAGTGCTGTCCTTGCCGCATCGATCATGGGATAGCCGTATGTCCCAGTACTTATGGATGGAAAAGATATTCTCTTCAGTCCTTTCTTTATTGCCAGCTCTAGAGAGTTGCGGTACGCATCTGATAGCAGCCTAGCCTCATCCTTCCCACCGCCATGCCATACAGGTCCCACTGTATGGATTACAGATCGGGCTTTCAGTCTTCCTCCTGAGGTTATTACAGCTTTTCCAGTAGGTAGTCCTTCCGGCCAATCGTAAGATCTAATTCTTTTGCATTCTCGAAGTATGGTTGGGCCGCCTCTGCGGTGGATCGCCCCGTCCACTCCGCCCCCTCCCATAAGACTTGAGTTCGCAGTATTGACAATCGCGTCAACATATTGATCTGTAATATCGCCTTGAAGAAGTCGGAGCTTGGCCTTGTCAATAAGCCATTCCATGATTCTTAGAAGCCTTCTTCACACTAATATTGATACGTGTAGCGAATTTGTAGATTCCTTGTTCGTACTCGAAGTCTATAATAGATTCCCAAGAAGACTCCCACGAACATTCCTCCAAGGTGTGCGCCATGAGCAATCCCTGAAGGGGCAAAGAGCCCTGTAAAGTCAAGAAGGCCCCACAGGATTGCGGCTGCGATCATAGGAAGCGGAAGAATTCCGTATATGTAGACCATCGTGAATGGTTCCAAGACTGCCAAGGTACCCATTACGCCATAGATAGCTCCAGACGCACCGATTGCTGGAATGTGGGGGTTTGTGGTTGTAATCATATATCCAAGGTTACCTACCAATCCAGATAATAGAAAGAGCGCCACGAATGCGTTTCTGCCTATGAGTCTCTCCAGACTTGTCCCGAAGAAGAATAGCGCTATCATGTTGAAGAAGAGATGTGACAGATCAGCATGCAGGAATATTGAAGTGATGAACATCCAAGGGAAGCTAAGTGATTCGGCTGGGAAGAAGGCAAAATAGATCCATAGATCAGTGACATTCTGAATAATGAAGACTATTACGCATAGAATAATGATTATGAAAGTCCAGCTTGAAGAACGAGTCAACTTTCTCTCCACAATGTCTTTTCCAAAGGTGTTTTCAGTCCTGTTCTTTAAGATTTATCATGCTTTCCACTTAAGTGTATCAAGAACTAGGCGGTGGCTATGAGCATAGCTTTGAAAGAAGTTGAGAAACTCGAAGTTAGAAACCTCATGGATAATTTCACGGACATACTGATGTCTGGGTCAGAAGGAGTCCAGCGGTTGCCTTTTGGAAAGAACGAGGATATGAGACCTGCACCTATAGCCGAGCACGGATTCTCTGCTCTTGTCAAGATCATGAGCGAGGGCAAAGAGCACTTGATACTGCTTGACACTGGTGTCACACCAGAAGGCGTCCTAGTAAATTCAGATCGTATGGAAATAGATCTGAGTCCCACAGAGGCAATCGTGATCACTCATGGTCATGCGGACCACATCGCTGGTCTTATGAGCATCCTGAATAGAGTTGGAAAAGTGGACATGCCGGTCATAGTTCACCCTAAAGCCTTCCTCCAGAGATGGGCGGTCTTCCCTGATGGAGTCAAAGTCCGCCTTCCAAGCCTTGATAGACAATCTCTTCAAAGTGCAGGAGCTAGAATCATAGAGATCACCAAGCCCTTTCTGATGGCTGAAGACATGATGCTCGTCTCGGGCGAGATACCGAGAGTTACAGACTTTGAGAAAGGCCTCCCAATATCCTATGTCGAAATAGAGGGTAAACTCGAGAAGGATCCATTGATCATGGACGATATGGCCGTCGCCTTCAATGTCAGGGGTAAAGGCTTGGTTGTGATCTCAGGATGCGCGCATGCAGGCATAATAAACACACTCAGATATCTGACGGAACTGACAGGCACTAAGATCTACGCAGTGTTGGGTGGGTTCCACCTAACTGGCAAACCCTTCGAGCCCATAATAGATAGGACCATAGCTGAGCTGAGATTGTTCGACCCCTCCATAGTCGTACCGTCACATTGCACAGGGTGGAAAGCAATTAATAGAATCGCCCAAGAGTTCCCTGACCGCTATATCCACAACACAGTGGGAACAACGTATTTCTTCTAAAAATCGTGACTTCTTGACCGATTCATGATCACCTATTTTTCCATTGAGGGGTTCTCTTCTCCAAAAGGGCTTTTATTCCTTCTTCAGTATCCATGGAAGTTGATGCCAAAGCGATCAAATCTTTAGCATAATGTAGCGCGTCCACATATTCCATATCTCCCATCAAGTAGAATGCTGGTTTACCTATCCGGTAAGCAGTCCGACTCTTACTGGATATCTTCTCAGCAAGCACAACAGCAGATTCAACATGCTTTCCCTTGGGGACAACTCTATTTGCTAATCCCAGCCTTTCGGCTTCACTCGCACTCACAGGATCTCCGGTAATGAGCATCTCTAGCGCTTTCTTTCGTCCAATACATCTTTGAAGAGGAATCATCGGTGTCAAACAGAAGAGCCCTATGTTAACCCCGGGCGTCTGGAATATTGAATCCTCAGAGGCAATAACCATGTCACATGCCGCAGCTAGTCCACAACCAGCGGCGGTCGTGTAGCCGTGAACCGCAGCTATCACAGGCTTGCTCATTCGGGCGATATCTTCGTAGACCTTAATCGACTTGGTAAAGAGATGCCTTCTTTCCAAGGCGTTGGCATTCAAAAGCTCATTCAGATCATGACCACTACAGAAAGCTTTGCCTGCACCCTCTATTACCACAGCGCCAAAATCATCACTCTTCTCAATTTGCGCGAACCTTTCCAAAATGGCATCGATCATGGGTTCATTGAGAGCATTCAAGACTCGAGGACGATTCAGCGTCAGAATGGCGACAGCGCCTCTCCTTTCGAACCTTAGCGGCTCATCCCCCATAGATTTTCCACACCAGTTGAATTCGGAATGACCCATAAAAGACTACACAACGATTCTTGTCAAAAAAAACAGCGTGCTGTTACTACTCAGCCTAAGATCCCCTAACCATGAATCAGACTTGGCAGACACTTGGCGCAGACCCATTCGCTTTTCCCTCTAGATCTTACAGGAAGAAGGACTATGTCTTTTTCCGTTTTACCACACCTGAAGCATGCTGCAACTATCTGTGAGTGAGATTGTACAGTCTTCTCAGCCAATTCCTTGTTGAATTGTACAGTCTCTTTCTCCTCAATTGTCAGAGCCCCAGTGGAGCATATGCCTATGCAAAAGCCGAGTCCATCGCATAGCTCTTCTTTCAGTACCTTTGCCTTGCCATTCACTATTGCTATAGCGCCTTCGGCGCACGGTGCAACACATTTCCCACATCCATTACAGAGAGCCTCATTTATCTTGACAATGCTCCTTCGCAATTTCACCTTTACCTCACATATCCGAATCTCATAGACATTACTTGAATCATGACTGGGTCTAACAAGTATTCTAGGACTGACTATTAGTCTGGGCTACGGATAAACTAATCCAAGAAACTGTTGGATAGCTTGTTGTAGCGTATACCACAAAAGATCAACTTTAAAGAATCAAGCCATAATAACATGTTTAGGGCCTTAGCCGATGGTCTCCGGGAAACTTGAATGTGGATTTAAGGGCTCCCTGATAATGGAAGGGCAAACTTGGGACTGGTGTTTCTACTACAACGGTGAAATCTCGAGACTCGACTGCGACAAGTGCCCGATCATAGAACCTAACATGGAACCCCCAATAAAAAGAGAAGTATTCGCTTGATAGTTCAATGGCAGGCCTGTTTCGCGGGGAGCCTGATACACCCTCCTGAGATGAGAGGCGTTATACCTGTACCTCTATATAGCAAATCACGAAGCCATCTCAAGTATGTACCGTTTCGAGACACTATCGGTCTTGCCTAATACAGTTCCAATGAATTAGACGCGGGCTAATGTAGATCTATGAAGAGCATGCCTGAACTCCCACATATTACCGAAGATCTGCCGGGCATTGGCGGAAGACTCCGGACTGCTACTGAAGATTTTGTAGTTGAAGAATTACCTCTGTATAAACCGGAGGGAAAAGGCCAGCACCTATACATCAATCTGACAAAGGAAGGACTAACCACCAGAGAAGTACAAGAGAAACTTTCCAATCTATTCAACCTGCCAGCTACTGATATTGGGTATGCAGGTCTGAAGGATAAACACGCCCGCACGACTCAGACCTTCAGTCTTCTGGTCGGGAACGTCAATGATGAGTTCATAAATCAGGCAGTGGAGCTGGTCAGGACTCATCTGCCCGTGACCGTTCACTGGGCTCAGCTCCACAAGAACAAGCTTAGACCAGGACATCTGTTAGGGAACCACTTCACGATCAAAATAACTGAGTTGAACCTGCAACCGGAAGAGGCTCTATGCCAAGCCCAAGCAATAGCGACTCGCCTTCGACAAAGAGGATTACCGAACTTTTTCGGCCCTCAACGATTCGGCTTCAACGGGGATAACATTCAAAGAGGCTTGGAAATAGTCCAGGGTCGGCTGCATAATGTGGACCGCTGG
>JAPKYM010000243.1 GCA_026394315.1 Candidatus Bathyarchaeota archaeon
GCATGGCGTCCTGCCCGGCCAGCGCCATCCACAAGGACGAACATACGGGCATTGTCAAGATCAATCAACTAGAGTGCATTGGCTGCCAGACGTGTAATATAGTCTGTCCAGTGCGAATACCCAAGTTCTATCCTGATAGAAAGATCTCGATGAAATGCGACCTTTGCGATGGCGATCCTGCTTGCGTAAAATACTGTTCACCGATGGCGATTAGCCTCGTGACGAGAGACGAAGCAGACCGCCTGCTCAAACAGATTTATGGTGGGGAAAGATCCACCTCTTGATAAGCGAGTCAAAATCATGCAATAACCGTAGTTTCAGAAACCGCCACATGACGACCCATTTGATAATGCCTCAGCCTTGCAATGTCAATTTAGCATACGAACTCTCAAGGCGATTTTGAAATTGGCTCAAGAAAGAGAAATACTTGATATCTTGCGGAAAGAGTTAGCGGAGAATTGTATAGCCGAATCGAGAATCTCCACGGACAGGCCAGTTGTCATAATCAATAGGGAAGCTCTGCTTCAAGCTCTCAGGTTGTTGGTGGAGAAGTTCGATTCGAGATTCTGCACAATCACCGCCGTAGATAATGGTGTAGATTTTGAACTGATCTATCACATGAGCATCAAAGGTCTAGTCATCAACGTAAAGACCGTCGTCCCCAAGGAAGAGTCCGAAGTAGCGTCCGTCACCAAGATAATCCCAGGCGCAGCCACCGCTGAGAGAGAGATATGCGACCTCTTTAAGATCAATTTCAAAGGCCTCGCCGATTCGCGGCCTCTCATAGTCCCGAGTGAGTGGCGAGATGTCAAGGCCCCCCTGAGAAAGCCAATGAGTGGAATAGTTGCAGAGTACCAGAAACCAACCGTTGAGACCCTTATGCAACAGGGTCAAGTCTTCACTATGCCCTCCAGCGTCAAGGCTCACCGACAAAAACTAAAGCTTCCAGAGATCCAGACGACCATGGCCAGA
The DNA here is from genome assembly GCA_026394315.1 of Candidatus Bathyarchaeota archaeon. Taxonomy (GTDB): domain Archaea; phylum Thermoproteota; class Bathyarchaeia; order 40CM-2-53-6; family RBG-13-38-9; genus JAPKYM01. The sequence goes on from JAPKYM010000243.1 coordinate 973, forward strand.
CCTGAAGCCCTTAAGGAACTTCATGAGATAGCTGAGGCAGTCGAGTTTGACAAGAGAGTCGGCTACGACCGGCTGAAGAAGAAGTTGAGGTACTAGCCCTTGGAATTCAAGAAAGAATACTCGATGTTCTGGGGCTGTTGGGTCCCCTCAAGGCAGCCAAGCGTAGAGGCTGCCTGCAGATCAGTCTTGAGCAGATTCGGAATAGGAATCAAGGACATGGAGGGCGTTTCATGCTGCCCAGACCCAGTCGTCACAGAGAGACTTCAGCGTGAAATGTGGCTGGCCTTAGCCGCAAGAAACCTCTCGATAGCCGAAAAAGCTGGAACGCCTATGGCTACGATCTGTAATGGTTGTTATGAGACCTTCTTTGAGGCTATAGAGACCCTAAAGACTAATGAAAATCTCCGTGGAAAAGTGGAGACTGCCCTTGACAGAATAGCAACGACCCTACCTAAGAAAACAGAGCTGCGCCACATAATCGAGATCCTAGGCAAGGATGTTGGAGTCGAAGAAATAGCGAAGCTAAGTTCAAAAAGGCTAAGCAAGCTTAACGTCGCCGTACATCCAGGCTGTCACCTTTACAGATCACATAGTCGAGAAGAAGTTCAAGACAAGCCAGAGATGTTTGAGCAAATCGTTGCTGCAACTGGAGCTAACTTAGTAGACTACGGAATAACCAGGTTCTGCTGCGGATACCCACACCGAGTGGTTGAAGAGGAGTTCTCCCTTAGGATGATGCTGGCCAGAAAACTTCAAAGAATCTGGGACGCAGACGCCGACTGTGTAGTAGTTTCCTGTCCTGCATGCAATATCCAATTCGAGTTTGGACAGCTTGAACTCAAACGAAAATATGACATAGCCTTTGGCTCCGGAATCCCCGTGATCCACATAGTCGAACTCATTGCATTGGGTCTAGGCATCAAACCCGAAGAATTTGGACTCAGTACCCACAGAGGCCCGACCCAGAATATAATTTCGAAATTGGAGTAGTTGAGTATGTCATCGATCCTTCCAATAGGTCCCTTCCATCCGGCACTCAAAGAGGCAGCGCATTTCGAGCTCGAAGTTGAAGACGAGAAGATAGTCGGTGGAGACTTCAAGTTCGGATACATGCATAGAGGAATCGAGGATATTGCGACAACGAAGTCCTACCACAGCAACATATTCCTGGCGGAAAGAGTCTGTGGCATCTGTAACACTGTTCACTCTACGTGTTACTCACAGACTGTTGAAGCTTTGTTGAACATACAACCCCCTGAAAGGGCCAAGTACATCAGAACAATCATCTTCGAGACAGAGCGGATTCAGAGTCATCTCCTATGGTTTGGTGTTGGAATGCATGAGATTGGATACGACACCGCCTACATGTACATGTGGCGAGAACGGGAAAATGCTGTAGACATGCTAGAGTCTGTCTGTGGAAAGAGAGTAAATCTTGGAATAAATACGCTTGGCGGGGTTAGAAGAGATATCACACCTGATAAGGAGGTTCTAATGAGGCGAAAACTGGACCTGCTTGAGAAGGCAATCAACAAGGTAGGGAAAATTGTTCTCGAAGACAGGGTTCTGAAAGCAAGAGTCAAAGATGTGGGGGTGCTCACAAAAGATGATGCCAAGAAACTCTGCGTCGTGGGCCCAACTGCCAGGGGCTCAGGTGTCGATATGGATGTCAGAAGAGACGACCCATACGCTGCCTACTCCTATGTTGACTTCGATGTTCCGATAGAAGAGAATGGCGATGTGCTTTCACGAACGTTAGTCAGACTCGGCGAGCTATTCCAATCGATAAGAATTATCCGGCAGGCCATGAAAGATCTTCCCAAAGGCCCGATATCCCTGGAAGAGCTTCCACTCCCCAAAATCAACGAAGCATTTGGGCGAGTCGAGGCTCACCGTGGCGAACTATTATACTATATTCGATCTAATGGCACGAATTTCCCTGAGCGAGTTAAGATACGCACTCCTTCAGTGGTAAACAATAACTCAATTTTGCCTATGGTTCTTGGAGAGACCATTGCTGACGTTCCGATAATAATTGCCAGTATAGATCCATGCTTCTCATGCACAGACAGAGTAACAATAGTCGACACGAAAAAGAACGTGAGCAGGACTGCTACCCTATCGACTCTTGGCAGGAGGCGAGTTCTATAACCTCAATTGTTGAGATCATAATAGGCCTCGTAATTTATCCGGGGCTCATTTTTTCCCTTGTAGTCGGTGGGATGTTCTACTGGCTTTACCGGAAGGTTCGAGCTAGAATGCAGGCCAGACAGGGCCCACCATTATACCAATTCTTCATTGATCTAATCAAACTCTTCTCGAAAGAGTCCATAATCCCTTACTCAGGAAGAGGCCTCCTAATAGTCCTTGCACCCCTGCTCTCAATAATCGGTCTACTCTTTACAATAGTAATGTTACCGTTGGGTTCAGAACCCTTGGTAGAATTTGACGAAAGCCTGATAGTCGCACTCTACTTCCTTGCATTCCCAGGCTTGGCCATGATAATGGCCGGAAGCAGCTCAGGCTCGCCGTATGGTACAGTTGGATCAAGCCGTGAGGCTCGCATGATGATCGCCTACGAACTCCCCTACACCCTATCTGCTCTGACATTAGCTTTCTATCTGAAATCACTAAGCCTCTCAGCGATAACTCACTACCAATTTGATCACGGACCCTTTTTCTTCAAGTATCCACTAGCAACAATTGCGTTAATAATATGTCTACTTGCCAAGATCGGCCGACGACCATTCGATGCTCCTGAAGCGGATACCGAGATAATCGCCGGACCATTGACTGAGTACTCGGGGACTCTGCTGGGTCTTTTTGAGATAGTCAATGGACTCAAGTGGTTTGTCGTTCC
>JAPKYM010000275.1 GCA_026394315.1 Candidatus Bathyarchaeota archaeon
ACGGTTTTATATTCTGTTGATATTCCTCAATTATTAGCTTCCTATTGCCGGGCATGAACCGGATCTTTACCTTTACCGATTTCTCGGTTGGAAATGGGAAGGCAGTGTCTTCCACCAGATCCCTTGGCAGGTACACGCGCGCGCTAACATTAATCAGATTGGGCGCGCGCACTGATCAACTCATCATAGAAATGTCCGCGTGGATATGTCCACGTCAAAAAAAATCAGATCCACCTGGACACGCCAAACAGCCAGATGTATATATCCCCCATGGCTGGTGAGCACACTACCAATCATGATCAATCGAAACGCTTAACTCGACAGACATCGCGCGCGTAGTCACAGCGCGCGCGCTAATACTTGACAGAATTGCCTGCCTTAACCTCAAAAAGAGTGGAATAAACTGGGCCGCCAGGTGCAAGAATACTCTTCTTTAGCCTGATTTGTTCGACTCTCATAGAACCAAAGTCCTTGTCGCTCAAATCTTCCAGCAGTCTCGCAGTCTGCTGTTTGTTTCGACCTGTTCTAACCCTTGCCACGGTGATGTGGGGGCTGAACCCTTTCCTGTCTTTGGGGATGCCCATCCTCTGAAGGCCAGGTTCTATTGTTTCCACAATCCTGTTCAGCTCTTCTTCTCCCTTCTTCATGGCAACCCATATGACATTCATGTGACTGATACTGGGAAATACTCCGACTCCTCTTAACTCAAGATCGAAGGGTTGAAAGGTTACTTCTTTCATCAGGTCAATCACCTTTTGGACAGCGTCTTCCTCGATTTCGCCAAGGAAGCGCAGTGTAACGTGTATGTTCACCGGAGCAACAAGTTTGACATCTGCTCCAATGCTTAGAAGCTTGTCCTGAAAATCCCTCAACTCGGATTTGAGTCTATCTTCATCCAAATCCAGCGCAATGAATGTTCTGACTTTCCCCAATTCGTATCAGTACAATAAATTGCAGCCAAACAATTTAAGGGTAAACATTCTATCGACTCATGGTTCACCTCAGAAAACAATGTGATCCGAATTTGCACTCATCAAAATCCGTTATTGCGGTGACCGGGCTGCCAGGAGCCGGTAAAGCCATTGCTTCAAGCTTAGCAAAAGATCGCAGTATTCCTGTTTTCTCATGTGGTGACGTTATACGTGAAGAGGCTTCTGACAGGAGACTTCTTCCAACCCCTGAGAACTTGGGAAGACTGATGCTTGAAATGAGAAGAGAGTACGGTTCCGATATCATGGCAAAGAGATTAGTGCCTAAGATCAAGATGGTTCAACCAGACTTGGTGGTAGTTGAGGGTTTAAGGAGTCTAGATGAGGTTGAGGCCTTTAAGAAAGTCTTCAATGTTGCAATCTTGGCGATTCATTCTCCTCCTGAACAGCGTTTTCAACGTCTTCTAAAGAGAAAGAGGAGTGATGATCCAAGGAACATGGAGGAATTCCGTGAAAGGGATTATCGTGAACTCGCCGTAGGTGTTGGATCCGTCATCGCATTAGCGGACAATATGATAGTCAACGACTCGACGATTGAGGCTTTCAGGTTGAAGTTGAATCGCTTCTATGAGGAAGTTCGCTAGTGGACCACATCAGAGTCAGCATAGAAGCAGAGGTCTATCCCACCGAAGATGAGGCAAAACTAGAGTGCGCAATTAGAAACATGTTTCCGCTTATCACACTGAATCTCCACAAGGACACCGAAGCTTTAATGAAGATCTCGGGGGCAAGTGAGGGTTTAGATGTACTTCGAAAGCTAAGAGAACTGTTGAGACAAGACAGGATTAGATCTGCTGCCAGGTCAATAATGTTCTCATCAATTACGGGTACTAGTCTCAACGTGGATCTGAATAAGCAGGCTGCGTATGTTGGGCATGCCTCCTTTGTGACAGATCCCGGCGAACCACCTCTTGGTTCTATAAGATTGCACTTAGAGTGTGAAGCACCGCACACTATTGTAGAATGGCTTGTCCAAGCAGATTCTGGCAGAGTCTAAAAATGGCAATGGAAAGCGACAGCCCAAGTGATAGGTCTATCTGATTCTTGGCGACAACCATTCCTTATCCTTAGCGCGCGCCTAACCGAGTGCGAGCCGGTTTAGGGCGTTGGAGGTGCCATCCAAGAGAGCGCGCTAGTTTAGTAGCCAAAGATCATCTAACTTTGAGCTTCATCAAGTCGGATGCTAATGTTGTGTTCTGGAAAATCGTCTTTGCTTCTTCAAGGAGAGGGCTTGCGTCTTCATATATCGCGCTTATGTGGATGAGGACAAGCTTGTCGACGTCTGCATCCCTGGCTAGTGTTGCAGCCTCTTCTGCGGTTGAATGCCCGTATTCCTTTGCCTGTTCGCTCCTTGTGCTGTCAAATGTGCAGTCGTGCATAAGTACCGTGGCCTTTCTTGAGATCTCTATTGAGGCATTGCACGGTCTTGTGTCAGTTATGTAAGCGATTTTCAGGCCTCTTCTGGGCGGTCCCATGATTTGGGAGGGTTTGATTACGCCCCTTGGGCCAGCTGCAGCCTTTCCAGATTGCAGCTTCTTCCAAAGTGGGCCTTCAGGAACGCCCAGCGCTCTTGCTTTTGTGGGATCGAATCGTCCTGGCTTGTTTTTCTCTATGAGTGCGAACCCCAGACATAGAGCACCATGTTCGAGTTTGGCCGCTTCAATGGTGTACTCATCCTCGTCAATTATGGTCCCAGATTGAACCTCATGGATCTCCGTAGGGAATCTTTGATTGAATCTCACAGTTCTATTCATTGCGTCAACAAAATCTGCTATGCCTTCAGGGCCATAGATGTCAAGTTTCTTCTGTCTTCCAAGAAATGACATTGACTGAAGCAGGCCGGGCAGACCGAATACATGATCACCATGCATGTGACTGATGAGAATCTTCATCTTTCTATTGAAACCGAGCTTGGCGGCGGCCATCTGTCTCTGGGTGCACTCGCCACAGTCAAACATGAAGATCTCTGACTCTCTGCGCACAACTATGCTGGGGAGGCTCCTATCCCGGGTTGGCATGGCGCCGCCTGTTCCTAGGAATACGATTTCCAAGGCACCTTTTCCTCGTATTTTCTTCTTCTTCGACTGAATACCGCCACCTCTCGCACAAGGCTCCTGTGGACCCTGGCAATGTGGTCCTCAACAACATTCAAGCCCGCATCTAGGCCAATCTCTTTGACTTTGATCTTGAGAGGGGCGGCAATACACAGGAAACCGTCATGTTGCATGACTGAGCGAGCCTCGGCCATGAACTCTGCCAACAGGTCTGCAAGCTCAGACCCCTGAGTCGAAGCTCCGCGACCGTAAGGAGGATCGGTTGCTATAGAGGGCGCTTCTAAGTAGGGGGCTTTTCTTGAATCCGCAACGGCCAAACCCACGTGTTCGAGGTTGAAATGGCGCAGATTCTTGGTGGCTTTGAGGATCATTTGGGGATCCAAGTCAAGGCCAACTGCTCGGCAACCCATGACTCCCGCCTCGATCAGTATGCCTCCGGTACCACAAAACGGGTCTATCAACAGACCTCCTTTTCTAGCTCTAGATAGATTTACGAAACATCTGGCTAATCTAGGCTTGATAGTTGAAGGATGGGTTACAGGTCTCCTTTGGGGCCTACGGAGGGGTGCACCTTGATCTTGTCGTTTCGCAGTCACATATCCCAGTACAAAGTATCCTTGGCTAATGACGCCGACAAACTCCTTTTCAGGGTTCTTAAGATCAACCTTGGATCCTCCGGCCAAACGAGAGATCACCTCTCCAATTCTTGACTGCAACTCCATCTTTTGTAGGTGTCTTGAAGATCCCGAGACCCTGTGAACCCTAACTGAAAACGTGTCTCCTGGTTGCAAAAAATCATAGAATGGTAAAGCTGCAGCTGTCTCAATTATCTCTCTTTCGTTGTCTCGGCATTTTAGAACTAGTCGGCCCGCGACCTCACACATTCCGGCCCTGCTAACAACTGTTGGTAAGCAGTCCTGTTTCGCCTCAAGGATCAGAACCTTAGGAGACAGTCGCACATTCTTGTAGTTAATTCCTTCAGACTCCAATACTGCCATTACTTCGGCAGGTGGAAGCGTCTCATGCTCCCCAGAGAGAATGAAGAATAGCGTTGAATTCACAGGAATTGCCTCAGCGATTCAACGATCGCTGGCGCTACAGAGACTCTGCTAGCAAAGCTGTCCACGGTGTCGGTTCCCACTATGTCAGTAACGCCTCCCTCTTTCATCTTCACCTCGGCATCGCCAACAAGTAGTGCGTGAGTACAAGCCGCGATGATTCTTCCTGCCCCACTCTCCGCTGCTATTCTGGAGACATTGACTATTGTCTTCCCAGTAGAGATCATGTCATCGAGAATTACTACGTCCCGTCCTACTAGGTCAAGGCATCTTTCAGACGTTTCTATTCGGCCGGTCACCCTATCCCTTCGCTTTTCGAAACAGTCGCAGTCGGCCCCTAAGATTGACGCTACTAGCTGAGCATTAGCGGCGGCTCCCTTGTCAGGTGCCAAAATGAAGGGGTGAGACAACTTCAGCTTCTTCAAATAATCAGCTATAAGAGGCATCGCAGTCACATTGATCGTGCGCATCGCGTAGGAATTCAGCGATTCCTTATGGTGCACATCGACAGTTACGAGGAAGTCTGCAGATGCCGACCCCAACAATTTTCCGACAGTTGCATTGCTAAGAACCTCTCCAACTCGAAAGCGCTTGTCCTGCCTTGAGTACGGAAGATATGGAATGACCGCTATGATTGTCTTCGCTCCAAGTTCCTTTGCGGTATCTAACGTGAAGAACAACTCAATAAGACGTTTGTCTTGCAATGGATAACAAGATTGAACTACGATTAGATCTTGGCCTGTTACCTGTTCAGTGAATCTGAGATATGATTCGCCATCAGGAAACGTCTTAGACTCAATAGTCATTCTCTTGATTTTGAGCTCTTCAGCGAGCCTGGTGCCCAGCATCTCGGACTCACGGCTGTAAACTACGACAACCAATTTGCGTCACTCTTGAATTGTGCCAAGTCTTCGTGAAAACCAGTTTTCTTAGTCTGCTTTCATGATGACTGTCTTGGCAGCAATGTCACCGAGACGTTTTCTCCCTTTTGTGAGCATTATTGAAGACAGGCCGAGTATATAGAAGGCTGGCAGGAAGTCAATGATTCGGACGACGTTTCTGACAAGGATTTGTATCGCTCTGCACTTGGAGCCGTCTTCATTCACAACCCTAATCTTCATCACTGCCTTTCCTGGGGTTTGGCCTCTGGCCAGTTCAAAGCACGAATAGTAAACGAGCGAAATCACTGCAAGTATGCCTGAGATTGCAAGGACAAGAGGTACGCCTAGCAGAGACCAGAGTGTGGATATGGACCGGAACTCCATCGACGTGACAAAAAGGAAGATCTCAAAAGTGATGGCTAGCGTAATGACGAAGTCCATTATGCCCGCGATAATTCTACTCTCGAATCTGGCGTAGATCACCATGAAACCTCCTGGAGACATTAAGAATTTATGTGACGACGGTGCTATAAACCCCTAACCTATGTTTCACAATCGGGTTCATGGACCGATTTGCAGACATGTCACCACTCAGCCGTCCAGACTTCCGGAACACCCTTTCTAAAGGTTCTTCAATACGGGGTTTGGGCAGGTATCTTGATGTGACGGAAAACAGGAAGACTGCGAAGTTCCTGATAAGCAAAAAGTTGAGAGCAGACTTCGATCCCTCCGAGCCGGAGAGCGTGCTTTGGGAGCTTCATAGAGAACTGGCCGAGAAATACAGATCATTAGAGTACGCTTTAGACAAAAAGGAACTGTCACTGGCGGATCTTTCATCTCCGCCTAAGTCATATCTTGATCTGAAAGTCGCCATTTCAAAAAGGCTGCTCACCAATTGCCGACTTTGCGAGAGAATGGAGAGGGTAGACAGAACCGCAGGAAAGACCGGGTTCTGCAAATGTGGACGGGATGTTGCAGTATCTAGCTTCTTTGCTCACACTGGGGAGGAACCGGAACTAGTTCCATCGGGGACTATATTCACATTAGGCTGCACAATTAGATGCCTTCACTGCCAAAACTGGAGCATCTCACAGATGTTCGAGCCGGGAAAGAAGTATTCCTCAGCAGAGCTCGCAAAGATCGTTGAGGCGCTGAGAGTTGAAGGCTGCCGAAATGTCAATCTTGTCGGAGGGGAGCCCACACCATGGCTCAGGGATTGGCTCGAGGTTTTCAGACTTGTCGGTGTGAATGTCCCAGTCATATGGAATAGCAATGCCTACTACAGCCCACTGACAGCAGACCTTCTAGGAGGTTTTGTTGATCTATTCCTCCTAGATTTCAAGTATGGTCCTGGAGATTGCGCTGAGAGACTGTCGAACGCGCCAGGATATTGGGAAGCTTGTACAAGAAATCATCTTCAGGTGATGAGATCTGGAGAGTTAATAGTAAGAGTCTTGGTCTTACCAGGACACTCGGAATGTTGCACTGAGAAGATACTTGAGTGGATAAACAGGAACCTGGGTCGGGATACTAGAATCAATCTGATGTTCCAGTTCCGACCGGAGTGGCGAGCGTC
>JAPKYM010000257.1 GCA_026394315.1 Candidatus Bathyarchaeota archaeon
AAGCTGCAATATCGTATTATCCAGAAGAGATGAGTCTGGAATGGGTTTTTTCATGAAAAAAGAGCGGGATTTAGACCCTAATGGGTTCAAATCCCGCCCGGTCCACTCAATTCTAGCGCGCTTAATCTGTAACTGATTAGTTTGATTAATGTTAGCGCTAATTAGCGATTAATCACTAAATTACTATGTAAATTAATGATCTAGAAGCCTGTTTAGAATTAATTACTGATTTAGCCCTTAGTTGTTTGGTCTTAACCGTTAGTTCCGTTTTCTACTAGCCATTAGCTTATTGGTGGTGGTGCTCACCATCTGTGGTTCATTTCGCCACTCTACCCCAATATTCTCTAATCATTTTTCCTTTCTCATCAAACTCCTGCACAATGGCCGAAACAGCCACATCTTTGCCACATACCTTGCCATCTTTATCAAAACATGTTGTAGCTGTGCTTGTCAATCTAAACTGAACCTCTTATTCATCAGTATTGCATCATCAGAATTAAGAAAGGCTTTCAGGCGTTGCAAGCGCTCGCTAACAACCCTTCTTTCCTAACTGATCTACACTGGCAATTGAGACTATTATCTTTCAAGAATTTCTTTAGCTCTGTTCATAGCTGCCAGAGTCCGTTCTGTAATTAGCCTTCGGATAATTAGGATGTCTAATATTCTTCCAAATATGGTGCCCGGCAGCGCGTATTCCAAACCGAATGTCCACTTAGTACCAGACTCAGTCTTCTCAAAACTGGCCCAGTCCTCAAATTTCTTGAATGGTCCTGTAATGGCTCTGTCTCTAAAAGATCTGTTTGGGGTGAGTTCCACAACCTCTTGGTCCCATACATAGGTCCTCCCGCCTAATACCGTCTCTAATCTGAGCCGTGACTTTACTTGCAGTGGACCCTCGCCAAGACTCTCCGCCTTCCTTACGGATGGATGCCACTTAGATGAATTGGTACCGTCGACTATGAAGTTGAAAGCCTTCTCTAGCGGGGCCTTGACCTCTATTGTGTGTTCAAACCTCGCCATCGCTTGCCGCTACTGTTATTGAAGCTGTTCGCTTATTTGTCTTCCATGAAAAGGTTCGCGTGTCGTCGTCGCTCACCAAGAGATACACCACTACCAATTGCTAATGACCCGCCTACGGCTTGCCAAGACTAGATGTAACGGTTACGATCAAAGAACTAAAGACTGAAACAGTAATTAGCGCTGAACAGCTTTCTGGATAATAATAGCGCGCACCAATAAGACTTCGGATGAAATCCGACTGACAGACTAAGGGCATATGCCTGTATCTGGCTCCAGTAACCATGAAACCTAGCTTCTGACAGTCTAGTAGATAAGTCTGGAATATGGTTTTCCTGCTATTTACTCAGCGCGCGTTAATCATGTGTCCTCCGAACGCACTTTCCCAAACCAATACTGGATATGCAATCATTCGCTCCATGCCACCCTTACCAAGACCGAGGGAAGCGTTGCCAAGGGAGAGGATCAACGCAGTCAATGATACTATTCCTAGTGCGACTGAGAAGTAGTTTAATGGTTTCTTCTCGAGCTTATAGGCAGTGATCGCGGCTAATCCTCCAAAAAGAAAGGTTATGATGGCGGCCAATGCGTGAGGCAGGCCTGTTGTTTCCGGGAAGATACCCACGGCCATCGCTCCGATTCCGGCCAGACCAATGAATGCTGTGAACACAACGTTCTGAAATTCGCGATGCATGAAATAGGCGCTAACTACGGTCATCAAACCGAGTAGAAATGCTGAGAAGTTGAAGATAGCGGCTGTAGGGCCTACGCCCAAGTCGCTGATGTAGTTAAGTGAGATGCTGTAACCAGGGTACACTGATTCTGCTACAATCATGCTGATGATAAATTGGGTGCTGCCGACTAGCAGGAGAGGCCCTCCTACGTTTCGATGATGCATCGTCTTAACACCGTCATATTTGTTTTGGCGGCGTCTTAAAGAAGTTACGTGTCAATGTGCACAAGCTAGCAGTATATCATGGTTTGTGTAGCGCGCGCCAATAATTAAAAATCCTATTTCAAGGTCAAGCTGTTCGTTCATCTCTGGAGCGTTTCAACATCTTTCGAAGGTCCGACCCTACAAAGAGAAGAACCGTCACCGGAAGAATTATCGAGATTATCATAGAGGTAGCTATTATCTCTACTTTAAGCATCTCGCTTACTTTAGGTATGCCGAAGAAAGTTGCTAAGGTGTTAGGTATCGATATGATGAGGGTGATCCAAGTCAGGACAAGCATAATCCAGGTAAGTCTGATGATTTTTTCGCCAAGCTTCTGATTAGTCTCCTTAAGCATTAATACTTAACAAAGCGCGCGAAGTCCAGTCTGAATTGCCTTGAATGAGATTTGAGCAGAATAGGGAGGACTAACAAGAGCACTAGAATTACGCCTACAGATGAGCTAGGAAACTCGGGTATTTCTTCGCCCCAAGTAAAAGACACGACTTGGCTTTGATATTCACCACTGGCAGGCTCTACTATCCAAACTTTCCAAGTGTAGTTTCCACTAGGGTGAGACTGGTCAGGGTAGAATGGCCCGAACATGAATCTACCAAATCCTATCTCTCTCCTCCAGAAACGCCATCTACCAGAGGACTGGTTCGATTGATGATACTCGTAGAGCCATATGAAATTGTCCAACCAACCTATGGGCGTATCGACGTATAGATATACCGGCTCGTTCAGGTTGAAGCTATTCTTCGGAGGTCCGGCTTCAGCGTTTCCGCCATGATACGACTTGGCGCTTGTCCACACAATCAATGTGTTTGTGGAACTCCAACCGGCCATAATATATTGAGACTGCCCGCCAGTAGCTCCCGTGTTTGGCGGGTTCCAGTTGACATTTGGAGACGGGGGTGCTGGTGGCTCACCTTGAACAATCGAAATCATGAGTGTTACGATGAGAATCTCTGTAAGTATGAACGAGCGTAAGTAATTGGATTTCAAGTTCCACAGAGGAGAGTTCTACCAATGTTCTATTTAATTTCTCCCTAGTCTTCTCACATGTACGCGCGCGCTACTGTGTAGCGCTCGCTTCCTGACTGTCGTAATATTGTGTGGCGAGCGTAGCGAGCCATATCTATTTGTGTGTGTGCCATAGTTGGTTCTCACTGATTATCTCTGGGGCCCCTACTGGAACTATAATCTTCTAGTGCTTTTTCTCGTGATTGGCTTTCTCTACTTCTTCCTATTAGAAGGTTTTACAGGTATGACTGTCGGGAAGAAGGTTCTGAGAATAAAGGTGGCAAAAGAGGATGGCGGTCCCTGCGGAATAACCTCTTCACTGATAAGAAATCTATTACGGATAATAGACGTACTTCCATTTCTATACATTGTAGGGATGATCCTCGTTACTCGGTCGTCTAAGAGACAGAGATTTGGAGACGCAGTTGCACACACTGTTGTTGTTGCTCAATCTTAGTGTGCGGTAGAGAAAATCGTTTGTGATTGCGCGTGAGACACCTGATCGGAGAGGAGCTGCATCGTGTTCACTATTCAGCGAGCTCTATAACTATTCATCCCGCGTCCGTAGCCGTTTTGTGAACAAGCTTGCTGAGCTACCGTGGGAAGAGGTAGAGAAGGGCAGGGAAGCAAGCTTTCAAAGCATAAAGAACATCCTGCTTCATATGATCGACAATGAGGATTGGATTGCAAACTGGGTTATTTTCAATAGGTCAGCAGAGTACAAGCGTAGAGACTCTGCTGAATACACCAACATGCAAATGATAATTGGACATTTAAACGAAGTGCAGAAGAAGACGAGCTCTTACATCAAGGATATTGCAGAGGGCGAACCTAAGAGAAGAGTGAAATTCACCAGCTCATCAGGGCACACGTTTGATCTCTCTGTAGAGGAATGCCTCTTTCAATCATTCACAGAGCAGCTCTATCACATGGGTGAATTGATAGCCCTGCTGTGGCAGAGCGGTGTTGAGCCACCTAGAATGCAATGGTTCTGGAACAATCCCCGACAACCCGAGTTGAGAGACGTCTAAACGTAACAGCCAATTTGTTCTCCGCGAGTACGGTTTGATCTGCCGGATTCAGCTGATATTAAACGGTTGGTCGTCGACGTCATGGCGCGCGCACTGCGTCTTAGTATCGAGATTCCCTGTATATTGTTCGATGAACGAATGCTGCCTGACCACATATTACTCTAGCGAGATCAATTTACATTTCTTCAATTACCAGATGTGTCCAATATATGATGCGCAGCGGCTTGTATAATTCAAATGGTCATAAAGGAATCGGGTATGTTGAAGAATCAAAAGCCAAGCGAAATTGTCTATAGACCGATTGGAATAATTCATTCTCCATTCAACGAACCCCGCGGCACACCCATCCAATCAGTTTCTGCCCAAAACATCGAAGGAACCGTCGAAGTGTATCCTGACTATGTGGAAGGTCTGGAGGATCTGTGAGGCTTCTCACATATAATTCTGACATATCACTTCCACCTAATCAAAAAATTCTCTCTGAAGGTTAAGCCGTTTCTTGATAGCCCATCGCATGGAGTCTTTGCCACAAGGGCACCTGCTCGTCCAAACCCAATAGGCATCTCAACAGTGCGCCTAGTTAGAATTGAAAAAGGGAAGCTCTACGTTCAGGGCATGGACATTGTAGATGGCACACCCCTACTAGACATCAAGCCCTACGTTCCAGAATTTGATCAGCGAGAAGCAGAAAAGAAAGGATGGATGGAGGAAAAATTGCACAACCTTCATAGGGCGACCGACGACGGTCGATTTGTAGAATAAGCACGCTAGAGCATGGTAGTCAGGGGACTCATTGAGAAGGGCGTGCAAAGATGTTACGGAAAGAAGAAAGGTTATCCGGCAGTCGCAGTGGAAAAACATGAACGATTTTGAAAGCAAGGTCCAAGAAATCACCAGATCATGCCTCAAAGCATGCGATATCGGAACCCTACAAGTGAACGTAGGATTTCGCTGCAACCATCAATGCACACACTGCCATATCCAAGCTACACCCGAAAGGACCGAGATGATGGATTGGGCAACTATGCAACATGTCCTCGACACAGCCCGCAAGATCCAACCCAAACTGATAGACATAACAGGAGGAGCACCGGAGCTAAACCCGCTCCTTCAAAGGTTCGTGAGGTCCCTTCGAGAGAATCGACACAATGTTCAGGTAAGGACGAATCTTACAGTGTTACTTCAGCCGACGATGGAAACTATGATGAACTTCTACCGGGATACTGGTGTCAAACTCGTAGCCTCCTTTCCATGCTACACAAAGAAGAATGTTGACCCAGTGAGAGGAGATGGGGTTTTTGAAAAGAGCATAGAAGCCTTGAACAGTTTGAATGCTATCGGCTACGGATCAGACCCCAGTCTGAAGCTCGACCTTGTCTACAACCCAGCAGGAGCCTTCCTACCTCCTGAACAATCCTCATTGGAATCAGATTATCGGAAGGAGCTGGAGGCTAACTTTGGAATAGTCTTCAACAATCTAATCACCCTCACCAACATGCCAATTGGGCGATTCCTACAGCTACTTCGACAACAGAACCAATACAGAGAATATGATCGACTTCTCAGAGAGTCATTTAACCCCAAGACTCTTGACGGGTTGATGTGTCGGCATCAAGTTGAAGTAGGCTGGGACGGAACGCTATACGACTGCGACTTCAATCTAGCGCTTCAGCTTCCAATAAGCTGCGGTGCTCCTTCTCATATAACCGACTTCAGTCTCGCCACGCATTCCAGTAGAAGGATCGTCACCGGTAACCACTGCTTCGGCTGCACTGCTGGATATGGATCATCATGCGGTGGAGCATTGGCAGGCTAGCGCACGCTACCTTCTCGACCTGACCTAGCGCGCGCGCCAGAGTCATTTCTTGGGCAGTCTTCCTTCTGAAGCAATGACCCCGGTTGGTGGCTCTATGTACAGCTCGATCCGTGTTTCTGGGATTGACTGAACTTCCGGCGAAAAAGGACCCGGATAATCTTTGTGGTGGACCGGGCGGGATTCGCACCATTTTCGGTGCTGGAATCGGGTACAAAATTCGAGGGGTCGTGCCGAAGGTGACATGAATTCGAGAACCTCTATCGATCGAATCATCTAATACCGGATTGAACATGGCAGAAGGATGAACGCAGTTGTTATAAGCAACTATGCGTTACATATGGCTACCTATATAGTGGTGATCCTAATGGCTACCACCATCTTGGTGGAGAAAGAAACAAGAGAGCGTCTAAGATCTTTCGGAAAGAAAGGAGAGACCTACGACCAAATATTGAGACGACTAATGTCTCTAGCCGAATATGAGGAGTTCATGGAGAATCAATATGAACGCCTTAAGGACAAAGAGGCTTTCCTATCTTTGGACGAGATCTGATGCGCTACCAAGTGAAACTTCATCGCACAGTTGCCAAAACTCTTTCAAGAATGAATCCTAAGGAGCGGTCAAGAGTCATCCGAGGACTACGCATTCTGGAGACTAGTCCTTATGAATCAAGAGTGGGCGCTGACATAGTAAGATTAAAGGGAACAAGAGGAAGGGAAGACCTGTTTCGGCTCAGAATCGGCGACTATCGAATAGTGTATGCGGTTGAGGGACGAATAGTCTATGTCACGGATATCTTCCACCGAGGAAGAGGGTATACCCACATGCCTTAAGGCTCAAGACTTTCGGATCACGAGTGGCTTGGCATGGAGAGATCTCGAACATATTCACACTGTCTTCTCAAGATGAATGAGTGACAATGGGCCCTTCGAATATCTAGGCGATTTTTCGATGGCTACTTGACCCTGACCCTGTGATGGTGGACCGGCGGGATTTGAACCCATTTGGGTATAAATCCTGCTCTTTTTTCGTGGAAAAACTCATTCCAGACTCATCTCTTCTGGACAATACGATCTTGTTGTTTAAATTCTTTATCGCCAGTGTAGGAACCTATTCGAATTCAACTTTGCACATCAAATGACATACTCAAGAAAATCGATAGTTCGAATCTTGATGCTCTCACCAGCTAAGGCCACCACCACCAGATAGAATTTAGCGGTTCAAATTTGGGTGCTCTCACCAAGGGATGCCACACCACCACCAATTTGTTGATAACTTGCTAACGCTAGCCATGATTACCAGCAACCGCTAAGACTAAACAACTAAGAACTAAATCAGTAATTAGTGCTAAGCAGGCATCAGGCCATTAATTTACATAGTAATTTAGCAGCTAATCTGCTAATTACCGCTAACAATAATCAAACTAAGCAGTTACAAGTTTAGCCAGTCACGCTAAATGTAACACGTTGAAGCGGCTAGTCTCTTCTTTTCCTAACAGCTACAACCGCTGATACTGCTGCGATTAGTCCTGCTAGTGCTAAGTAGGGTGTTAGAATCTCAATCTTGTTTACTGGTGTTACGACGCCGCCGACAGGATTCGCGAACATAGGCTGCCAGTTAGGAGTCACGTCCGTGCCAGAATTTGGCTGGGACTCAGTTATATCCACCGGGTTTGAGCCGTCAGCAGCATTCATAACAATTATGCTTGCATATATTGCTCTGGCGAATGCGATCTTTGTTCCGTCAGGAGACCAAGCTGGATAGTCATCCGACTCTGGTGGAGTTGGAGTGCTAAGTTTCTTCTGGTTTGAGCCATCTGCATTCATGCCCCATATCGCGCCCTCTCCACCCGCTATGTTCCTACTGAATGCGATCATTCGCCCATCAGGGGACCATTCAGGGGTGAAATCGCCATTACCAGGACTGTTGCTTATGTCCACCGGGTTTGAGCCGTCAGCAGCATTCATAATCCAGATCTGACCTAATCCAGTCATTGACCTGCTAAAGACTATCTTCAACCCGTCAGGAGACCAAACGGGTGTTGAATCATCGGCTGTAGTGGAGGTGGTCAGTCGCTTCTGGTTTGAGCCATCTGCATTCATCACCCAGATGTTAATTCTAGTGCTTGGGGGCTGATTGCTCGCGAATATTATCTTGGATCCGTCTGGGGAGAAAGCAGGGCCATCAATAAATACGGGCGTCGGGGTGAAGGTAAGCTGCGTCTGGCCTGAACCGTCAGCATTCATGGTCCAGATCTCATAGTTGCCGTCAGCATCGGCTGCGGTAACCCTGTTGCTCACGAAGACTATCTTCATGCCGTCGGCAGACCAGCGAGGCTCTGAATTGAACACTCGCAGACCAGTGAAGGTGAGCTGGGTTAAGCCTGACCCGTCAGGGTTCACCGTAAAGATTTCATATTGAATTTGACGCGTAGTAGCCCCTACGTTTCTTGAGAATGCGATCTTGCCGTTTTTTCCTGGAAAGGTTGCGGAGGCAGGCTGCAATTGGATAAGGGATCCTGCTGAGACAATCACCATCATCAATAGTAAGACTAATGGAAGCTTGTGAGTAGTCATCGGCATCACGACTGCCTTCATCTCTGCTTGCCGTATACAGATAACGTTTGCTAATCATTCCGATACCTCTCTTCGAGGTCTCTCTTTGGTCACCTAAGTCCTGAGTCAGAATCTCCTGCACTAAGAATAACACAAACAACCCCGTCAGGAATCACATATTTCCGTTACTGCTATCTGTGAAGGGCTAGGCTTGACAACGGTTTAGTTTTTGATTTTTGGCTAGGCACTAACAATTGGTGTGGTGGTGTGTGCTCACCAGCTATGGCGTTGTCGTCATTCTCGTTCTCGTCGTTATCGCGCTTCTCCTCAGCATCATCGTCTTAATCATCGTCCCAGTCGCTGCCACCGTCTTATGCATTCTTTTCATCGTCGTCATCGCAGCAGTCATCGCCTTCGTTGCAACCTCCGCCGTCGTTGCAGTGATAGCTATCGCCTCCGCCGTCACTGTGGCCCTAGTTACGGCAGTAGCCGGAGTAGCAGCAACTGCAGCAGCGGTAGCAATAGCAGTAGTATTAGGGATAGGTGTGGGTATCGTAGTCGTAGGCATTGGTGCAGGTGTCAGCGTGGGTGATGGGAGCGAAGTCGGCGGCGTGACATTTGTTCTTTGCGCGACTAAGCTCCCAAATGTTAACTATTTAAGCAAAGGAAACCAAATAGTAAATAGACACCCTAATGGGGAGTGTAAATGAAATAGACACCCTAATAGGGAGTCTATCGGGGAAGAGATGCTATGATATGG
>JAPKYM010000102.1 GCA_026394315.1 Candidatus Bathyarchaeota archaeon
GATCCCCCTTCGAACATAGAAAGAGGCAGCGATGATGATCACAGCCCCTTTGACCATGTATTGTGTTTGGACCGGAAGATGGAGCAGAAGGACGAGATTGTAGATCGTTACCAGTATGAGTACACCAGCCATCGTGCCCAATACGCCACCCCTTCCTCCCTCGAAAGAGGTTCCCCCCATCACGACCGCCGCGATGGAATCGACTTCGTACCCTTGACCGACCCAATTGTCGGCGACACCGACCCAGCCTGCGATGTAGAGCCCGGCGATGGAGGCCATGAGGCCTGAGATCATGTAGATCATCACCAGGATCAGATCCGTATTGTATCCGGAGAGAATAGCCGTATTGATATTCGCTCCTGTGGCATAGACCTGCCGCCCGAAAACCGTCTTCTTCAGTACGATGGTGGCCATGACCACCATAATTGCAAGAGAGAGGACGGAAGCTGGAATGGGGCCAACGAACCCTGTCCCGAAGAAGCGAAGAATCGGAGGATAGGAGCCTTTCGCAATGCCTTTCGTATAGAGGAACCTGCCACCCAGGAGAATGATCATCATTCCAAGCGTAGCCATGATCGGGGGCACCCGCAGCTTCGTAATGAGGAGCCCGTTGATCAGCCCGATTAAAATACCAAAAAACAGACAGATCGCCACTGCAGGGAGAAGCTGTGAATCCTGTCCGCCGGTGTACGCTGCGGCGATCACCGCTACGGTGGCCATCACTGAAGCGACCGATAGGTCAAGGCCACCCCCTCCTGTCAAGATGACAAATGTTTGGCCGATCGCAACCATGCCCAAGGCAGCGGCTGGGTTGAGGATGTTGACAATGTTTTGAGGTTTTAGGAACGCAGGGGAAACCAATGAAGAGAAAAAAACAATAAGAAGGAGAAAAACGTAGATCCCGTATTTTTCGAAGATCATTTTTATTCGAATCATGTCTGTCCTGAATCTCATGATCTACAGAATGATCCAATGGGGGAATACTTACAGGGGATATCGGCTGCGAATCATCCTGTTGGAAAATGCAGTCTTTCTATAATAGCCTGCTCGCTTTCCTGAATATGTTTTTCTACGGCTACGGCTGCGTTCTCTCCGTTTCTGGCAACTAAAGCTTCAACAATCGCCATGTGCCGTTCATGGGTAATCTCCGCACCTCCGATCTGCTTGTTCGCTGAGGCCCGGGTCAGCTCAATCAGTGTCCTCGCCTGGTTGTACATCAAGACCAGCCTTCGGTTCTTTCCGAGCGTGACAATCGTTGAATGAAACTGTCTGTCTTGTTCCAAAAAGGCGTGATAGTCAATATACTGGTCACCCGAGAAAAGCCCCTGGAGTCCCTGAACAAGCCCCTTCAGCGCCATCAACTCACTGTCAGTTGCTAACTTAGCTCCCTTCCTCACAGCGTTGACTTCGATTAATCCTCGCACCTCAAAAAGCTCATGTACGTCCTGTACAGTCAGCCTCGCAACAAACGTTCCTTTGCGTGGCCTGATCTCAACCAGTCCAAGGTCTGCCAGCCTTGCGATAGCAACCTGAACGGGAGTTCTGCTAACCCCGAATGACCTCGCCAGATTCTCGACATCCAAAGACTGACCGGCTTGTAATTCCTGGCGGACAATGGCAGTCAAGAACCGTTCATAGACTTTCGAAGAAAGACTGCTTGTGTCCAACGAAGAAAGGCTGCTTGTGTCCTACGAGGAAAGACTGCTCTTGAGCATCATAGAAGAAGTTATATTCTCCATACCAAGTAACCTCTCAGTGAAGTATAAAATGTTACATCTAAAATGTAGAATGTCAAGAATTCATTTCATTGTCAAGAGAAATTTCACGAGCGACTTAACTTATTGATTCATAAAAATAATTCTATCCTCACATATTTCTATACCGTGAACTCCAATGAAGCCAGTTAGTTTAGGCTATGCAGAATTGAGCTCAGATTGAGGTTCAAGATAGTCCCTGCCCCACTTGCGGATCTGCCGATATTGATGCTCAACCCGAAGGATGAAGGGGGGTAATTCAAATGGGATT
>JAPKYM010000040.1 GCA_026394315.1 Candidatus Bathyarchaeota archaeon
GGTCTGTCGAAGATGACCTTCAACAGATAAAGTCACGCATAATGAAGGGTCTTGAAAAATGTGATCTGCTAATTATTAGCGGAGGGACCTCAGAAGGTCAAGCAGATCTCACTGTGAAAGCTATTGATTCGCTGGGCAAACCAGGGGTTGTCGTACACGGCATAGCAATGAGACCTGGCAGGCCCACCGCCTTAGCCTCACTTCACGGTAAGCCTATAATCAATCTCTCAGGTTATCCGGTTGCCGCTATGATAGGGTTTTACGTCTTTGGAAAGCCCCTCCTATCAAAAATGCTGCGGACGACCGATGAGCCTTGGCCCTGCGTACGCGCAAGGGCTACCAGAAGAATAGCATCATCATCAGGGTTAAGGAGCCACGTGCGCGTAGCGGTCTCAAGAAGAGGAGGCGAACTGGTTGCAGATCCAGTCAGGTCGACAGGGTCAGGAATTATTTCAAGCATGACAAAGGCTAATGGCCTTGTCGTGATTCCTGAAGATGTCGAAGGCGTCGATGAAAATGAAGAGGTTGATGTTTTCCTCTTCAGGCCCCTTGAACAGAAGCGCGGCAAAGGTGCGTAAGATCAATCAGACAACTTGATAGATGTTCTTTTTTATCTCCACTAGATATCCGCGATTTTGGAGCTCGAGAATGGCCGCTACTGCCGATCGTTCATCATCGATATCTGATTCGCTCTGAAGAAGCTTCACGAGTTCCTCCAGGGCAAATCTTTCTCCTCTACGGGATATGATCAGTTGAATAACCTCGGGGAGGCTTGAGCTCACATCTAATCGACCAGCCCCCAAGCTGTCAACCATTCTCTCCAACTTGCCACTTCCAGTCTCTTGTCTCGAACTGGATTGAGCATGCTGCTGTGTCCGTGGTTGAGCTGTCAGACTGAACCCTAAACCTTCTTTCTTCAACTTTGCTTTTGCCTCCAATATTTGCTCATGCTGCTGGTACTCTGCCTTTGCTTTCTCTAACAAACATCTGACTTTGTCTGGTACGTCCATTCCTGTCAAGATTCCTATGTAAGATATCCATCTCAAATGCTCCGACGGATAGATCCCAAGCATGGCATCTTTTCCGGCCAGAAGCTCGTGCAATGTGCGTCTGATGGCGTCTACCTGAATTGTTGTGAAAAGGTGTGTTGGCCCTTGAACACCAAAGATGACTCCTGACGCGGATCCGGCATCAATTTCAGCGAAAAGGCTTGTGTTCCAACTCCGACGTAGTGTGGTTGCTATATCTTCAACCATGTTAGCTGTTGTCTGAAAGTTGGCTAGGGTCGCAAATCCCGGATACTTGAATATTGATATGAGCTCTGACTCATCTATTCTATCGGCTCTACTGGGTAGGTTTGCGAGGTCTATCAGATCCAGAAAGGTTCTTACCGCAATCTCATTTACCTTCTCGTAGGCTTCAGTAAGGAGCTTGTCTGGATAGTGTGCTGTTAATTTATCGTTCTCTATGCAGATTACGGCCTTTACTGCTTCGTGTCTGTAGAGAAGGTCTATCCCCATGGCTGCGTTCACCTTAGCCCTTACAGACTCCGTCTCAAAGGGGAGGGTGACTACGGCTATGCATGTTCTTCCTAGACTGCTTACCGTTTCAGCGATGATGGGTGCAACCCCTGACCCTGTTCCCCCTCCTTCTCCCAGTGTGAGTAGGACTATATCAGTGTCGACACTCAACAGTTTCGAGACGAATGCTTTGATGTTGGTTTCGCTCTGAAGGGCGGCCTCATGTCCTTCTTGCCAGTTCTTGGCGGCTCCTTTCCCACTGCCAATGAGCAGTTTGTTCTCTTCAGAGATGTTACGATGCGTCGCCAAGTCGGCCAC
>JAPKYM010000052.1 GCA_026394315.1 Candidatus Bathyarchaeota archaeon
ATTGATTAGGTTTCAATGTGGAAAAAACTAGGTCGAGGCTGTTAGAGTGTGAATAAACCAATGATCTGTCTTGGAGTCTGCGAACACTTTATCCTGACTGAGCATCTTGAAGAAGGAATCTGCCACCGATGCAGAAGTTAGCGCGCGCGCTTCGCGATCCTATTGTCCTGCGGGTAGCCAAGGCCAGAGACTCCATCCAGCATTCTATCTGTTGTTCTTGGGTAGTTGCGTCTGACAGAAGAATTCCTGACAAATGAAATCATCAAGCTGCTTAAATAGACACTCATGATAGTCTTGGGATGCAAGTGATCAATTTTGTCTTTGAAAGAACGTCTAATCGATGCAAGCAAAACCTTGCCGGCGACTTTTGAAGAGCAGAAAGACGGTACACTTAAGCTCGAATTCAAAGTTGCAGAGAGGAAAGTCTTCCTCTCCAAGAAGACGTTGACATACAGGGCCAAGCTGCGAGTAGATGAGGCCTACAGGGTTGTAAAGCTCTTTGAGATCTTGAAGGAGACAGGCCTAGGAGTCTCAAGCGGAGACTCCGACATGAGTCCAGGATTCGGATTCAAGGTAGAGACCTACAAGACCACAGGCAAACAGAGAGAAGGAACCATAGAAGAATTATCCAAATTGTTCGGGAAAGACTACAAATACTCATGGGATTACTCAACCGTCAGAAAAATGGTTGAGCAAGAAGCAAACAAAATGGGATATGCCCTTTCAGTAGTCCTATTAGAGAAATCAGTCTGAACATACAAAACACCGCTAAATGACGATCAAGATGATCTTACAGCGCGCGCTACGCACGAGATCTTCAGATTAGAGGTCTTCGCCCCACCACTTCTGCGGGCTCATCTGTTTACCATAGCCGAGTAGGTCATCTAGCTTCACGAGCAGCCGTCTAGTTCCTGAACCGCCGTTTATCGCCAGCCACTTCGCAAAAGAGAACAATGCTCCGTTAGGCTTGTTCCAGGGGCAGACTCTGATGCAGACACCGCAGTTTGTGCCTCCAGCAGCAAAGTAGTTTCGGCACCTTTCTTGATTGTTTATCCATCTAAGGGCACCCTTGTTCTCCGAGATGCCTGGAGCCCCTACGTCATTCTTCTCTTCACCATAAGTTCTCGACCCGTGCGGAATAGCTTGGGCTGGGCAAAAATCGGCGCACTTGCCGCATTGAGAACAGAATTCGTGAACACCGAAGGTTATGGGTTTATCGATGGTCAGCGGAAGATCTGTGATGACTTTTGCAAGCCTGAGTCTAGGTCCGTACTCTGGTGTCATGAGGCATCCACCGTGTCTTGCGTCCTCACCAATGCCTGCATCGATTGCCAGAGGAACGTTCAGGGCTGTGTCATTAGAGCTGGGAATTGCGTTGAAGCCGAGTCCACGAATGAATTCTGAAAGTGAAGCCACAGTCTGAATCACCGTCCTGTAGCCGTACATCAGGGTGCCTGCAAAGGCCACAGCTGTGGGGGCAGTCCTCATCGAATCATAGTCCATCTCAAAACCAAGCGAGATGACGTATTTCATTTCCTTGGGTATTACCTGGGTTCCGTTCTCTAGCTGAGTCGGCTTTGTATACTGTTCAAAACCTGGCTCGTCACTGAAGACTATTCGTGGGTTTCGGTGGGGGCGAGATCTATTGTCGTACCAGTTTGAGTAGACCCAGCGTCTGTCAAGCAAGGTCAACCGGATAAGGGAGGCGCCGAACCAGATGCCAAGTTTCTTGATCAGCCTCGCCATCTTCGCCTCGTCAACATGTTCGATTCGCTTGATTCCGATGTCTTCGTAGGTCGGCCTTCTCAGAGGAGACCAAGAGAGAAAGCCGGAGTTTGGATAGTTGATATCCGTGCCGAGTGTGCTGGCAATGGTGTAGGCGGCGTCAGCCAGCGCATAATCATAGAGGGTGTAACCTGGTACGCCCTTCTCAGCAAGAGACCGCATGTTCTGTTCTTCGGACATTCTTAGCTTATCGCAAATAGTGGGATCCCATGATGGTCTGCCTATGGTCAGGTTATTCTTCTGATTGTAACGGCGATATTCGCCTCGGATCTCATAAGTGGGTTTGTCCAACTCTCTT
>JAPKYM010000203.1 GCA_026394315.1 Candidatus Bathyarchaeota archaeon
AAAGAGGAAAAGTCCGGAGTATCAAGAAGGACTTTCATCGGAGGCACAGTCGCAGGACTGGCCGTCGGTGCAGCAGCAGCATACGGTGCATCACAACTAATGGCTCCTTCTAAGCCGACAGTAGCACCACCTACTGAAGAAGGAGCAGCTTATGGAAAAACCATAACCCTAAAGGTCAATGGCACTTCACTGCCAGTCTTCGTTCAGTCAAACTGGACATTACTATACACACTAAGAGAGCAGCTAAAACTGACAGGAACAAAACTCAGCTGTGACTACGGTGATTGTGGAGCATGTACAGTCATAATCAACGGTAAGTCCGCTCTAGCATGCATGACTCTGGCGATAGAGAATGAAGGAAATGACATTCTGACCATTGAGGGACTTTCACCGGGAGGTAAACTACATCCAATACAGCAGGCGTTTATTGATAATCACGCCTACTCTTGCGGATACTGCATACCGGGAATGATAATGTCAGCGAAGGCCTTGCTAGATAAGAATCCGAGCCCCTCTGAGGATGATGTCAGGGCAGGAATCTCAGGGAACCTTTGCAGATGCACAGGATATGTTGGCCCAATAAGGGCGATAATGAAGGTAGGTAAGTAAGGAGGTGTAAGAGAAAATGGCACCAGAAATTAAAGAGTATAAATGGGAAGGCAAGCCTGACGGGCAAAAATACATTGGAGTACGCAACAACAAGAACCCAGACGCAGTAGGTGTAGTAACAGGCGCCATGGAATATGTTCAAGATATGTCTATGAATGACATGCTCTACGCCAGAATGAAGACCGCGACAGTAGCGCACGCCAAGATCAAAAGCATTGACACAAACGCAGCGAAAGCAATGCCAGGTGTCGTCGCAGTTCTTACAGCAGATGACATTCCAGACGTGAGAATGTTTGGAGACGAACCTGTGATCGCCAGAGGCAAAGTCATGTACTATATGGAGCCAGTTGCCCTTGTTGCAGCTGAAACACCCGAGATCGCCGAGGCAGCCCTTGAAAAGATAAAAGTAGAGTATGAGGAACTACCCGTCGGCTTAGATATTGAAGCAATGGCCAGTGCAAATCCACCAACAGTTCTACATTCACCAAAACTTGTAAAGTCAAGATTCTATGATGAACGGCCAAACCTGATAAACGCAACAATCGGCATACACGGAGATGCTGACAAAGGATTCGCAGAGTCAGACGCAATCGTGGAAGGAAAGTGGGACGTCGCAAGATTCACTCACACAACATCAGGTCCAAACGGCGCGCTCACATGGATCGATCCCGCAGACGGCAGACTAAACACAATGGAGGAAACTCAGTCACTATTCCAGAACCTTTACCCAGTCTTCGCAGGCGCCATGAACATGTCAATGAGCAAAGTCAGAGCCAGAGCTCCTAGAAGAATGTCTGGAGCGTACGGTAACAGAAGCTATGTCCACGTATCATCTCGTATAGGATGGCTTACACTAAAGACAGGACGACCAGTCAAAATGGTACTTACCAGAGACGAGGCTACACAGATAACCTGCAGACCACGCTGGAGATTCTACTTCAAAGTAGGATGCAAAAAAGATGGAACCCTAACTTCAGGAAAGTTTACCGCCTACGAAGCCAACGGAGGATACGGAAGATTCGGAGCTAGTGTAGTAAGAAACGCTTACTTCCAATTCACTGGCAACTGGAGATTCCCCAACTTCAGATACGACAGCTTCGCGGCCTACACGAACGAGACACCAATGCAGAACCTACACACATTCGCACACCAAGAGGTATGCTTCGCAGTAAACTCAGCCATGGATATGCTAGCCGAAAAAATTGGAATGGACAAGTACCAATTCAAGAGAAT
>JAPKYM010000366.1 GCA_026394315.1 Candidatus Bathyarchaeota archaeon
CTCTCTGTTATAGGAGGTTACGCCGACCCAAGCCTTGAAGGGGTCGTTTCACTCAATCCAGACCTCGTTCTTGTAGCTACCGATCTCCAGTTTGAGTTTGTCTCGGTACTTCAGAACCGAGGGATCGTCGTGGTTGCTCTCAACCCGAAGAACATGAGTGGCGTGATATATGACATAGGACTCGTAGGAACGATATGCGGCAAAGCCACTGAAGCCAACAGACTGATTGAGAATCTCCAGAACAGAATCAGTTACGTCGATAACAGGGTTACCGGAGGATCCACTAAGCCAAAGGTATACTATGAACTCTGGTATGACCCGTTGATGAGTTTTGGCGGCAACACTGTATTCGATGAATTAGTAGCTAAAGCTGGCGGACAGAACATCTTCCACAATACTTCAATGATGTATCCGACCGCAAGCAGCGAGATAGTCATACAGAAAGATCCTGAGATCATTGTTGTCGCGGAGGGTTATATGGGGGGATTCTTAAGTTCAGACTTCGAGAAGAGATCCGGCTGGGGCATGATCAAGGCTGTAAAAGAAGGTAAGGTATACACCATAGATGAGAATCTAATCGTCCGAACAGGGCCCAGGATCATCGAGGGTCTAGAGAATCTTGCCTCCATTATTCATCCAGAGCTCTTCACAGGGACCATCAACTACAACTCCTCAATCTCAGTGACAAGCAACGCTACGATCTTTGCTCTAATCTATGATGACTCTAGGAGTCTGCTCAACTTCTCCTTGATCGGCAGAGAAGGAACCGCCTCAGTTAGGGTCAACATCGAAAAGAAGTTTCTCAAAGGAACTCCAATAGTCCTAGTGGATGGGGTCGAAAAAGTAATAACAGTGTCTGAGAATCAACAAGCATTTACAATCGATTTCACTTCGGACCTGAGTACACGCCAAGTAGTTATAGGCGGCAGCCAGACAATTCCGGAATTCGGGCAAGGGAGTATCTCAGGAATTCTAGTGCTTACCGTGTTCATCGTCTTAGCAGGTATTGTGTTCAACAAGACTAAACGTTGTCCAAAAGGCCAAGGCAGTCTAAGCGCGCGCTTAACCATTTAAGATAATCACGTAGAATAATCATGATTTCCAGCTATTGGCAAGCCTATGCTACAAGAAATCTGTCTATTGCAGCAAATAACAATACTATCACCATGTAAGGGGCCGAAAATTTGTACATTATCCAGTTTCGCCTCCCTGAAGGTCTGGCTACAGTCATGATGGAGAAAGTAACGAGTACCGTGCTTGCGAGAGTCACTCCTGCAAAGTACATCAATCCATAGTAGCCGAGGAAAAATAGCGATAGCGAACCTATCGAGAGAGCCATTGCAGAAGTGAGGATGTACCAGCACGATCTCCTTACCCCGATGATTGATGGCAACATTGGAATGGCAGCTGATCTGTAATCTTCAGAGTAAACCGCTGCTAAGCTCCAAAGATGTAGCGGGCCCCAAATCATAACCAATACGCCCGTGAGGAAGCCAGCCAAGTCGAGGTATCCTTTTCCAAGTATCCATCCTATCCAGACTGGGGATGCAACAGCTGGGGCTGCTCCTAAAACGTTAAGAACGCTCGTTCTTTTGAGGGCCAAGGTGTATATCAGAAGGTAACTTGCCAATCCAAGAAGTAATAACGTAGGAAAATGGTCTCCTAAGACGAGAGCCAGTACTGCCGATATTATGATGAATTGCAGGCCGAAACACTGTGCCGCCTTGATTGATATTCTTCCAGATGGAATCTCCCTGTTCTTAGTTCTACCCATGATGCCGTCAATGTCATAGTCCATGCGATTATTCAGTACATTGGATCCAGAGACTGCAGTCAGAACGATCATTGATCCAAGGGTGATTTTCCGAAACTGCTCAGTCTTTGAGAGCGAAGAGTCGCCTCCGTATCCGGCTAAGACTGCAAGAAAGAAAAGTAGAAAGATCGCCAGGGTTACTCTTGGTTTGGTAAGTCGCCAGTAGTCTACCACATTCCCCAAGACTAATCCTTCAATTGTTTGGCTACTAACTCTGCTATATCAAGAATCTGGATATTGCTCGAGGATCGCTGAGCAGCTTGAGTCAGAGATCTGTGGCAGAATGGACAGGCTGAGACTAGAAGTTCGGGATCAGTCTTCTTGGCTTGTCTGAATCGTTCATCACCAATCTTTGTCCATAGGTCCTTGTTAACAAACTCTGTCATGCCACCGCCTCCACAGCAGTATGTGTCAAATGTTCTCTCCTTCATCTCGACAAAATTCGTGGCTGCCTTGCTTATGACGCTCCTAGGCTCATTAACTATGCCGCCAAGTCTCGAGAGGTAGCATGGGTCGTGATACGTTAATTTTCCGGAGACTCCTTCGAGCCTCAATCTGTCTGATTCCAAGCAGTCCTTAAGATACTGTGTTATGTGAAGAACCTCGATATCGTTCCTTTTTCCGAGAAGTTGAGGATATTTCCACTGCCACATTCTGTAGCAATGAGCACAGCTTGTGATTATTCTCTTTGCACCGAGAGATGATGCAACCTCAATGTTGTGCTGAGCGTAATCTCTTGCTTTGTCTTGATCACCCACCGCAATATGGGGGTCCCCGCAGCACCATTCATCAAGGCCGAAGATAGACCAATCTTCATTCATCTTATTGAGGATATTCGCTGTTGACGATGCTATTTTCTTCTCTTGATATGCAGACGTACATCCGACAAAGTAGAGAGTTTCAGCCTTCTGACCTATCTTAACATCTACCGGACCTAGTTCCTTAACCCAGCTTGTTCGTTCAGCAGGATCGTAATCATATGGGTTTAGCTTCTGTTCAAGCGATTCAGAGACCCTCATCAGATTTGGTGAAACTTCTTTCGCTTCGAAGATTATGGAGCGGAGTTTCTCCCAGAGCTCAAGGTTCTGGATTGTGAAAACACATCCAGGCATGCATCTGCCACACAAAGAGCATAGATAGAGACCTCTGTCTGATATGTTTCGTAGCCATCCTCTCGGAACCGGTCTCTGCCCCAGGATAGCTGAGAGAGAGCCTCTCTGCCTGTTGAACAGTCTTCTGAATTCTATGCCCTTCCACGCGGGTATGGCATGGTTATCCTTTGTAGCAATGTATGCAGGGCAGGAATTGGCGCAGGCACCGCATCTGGTGCAAGTCTCCATATTGATGATCTCATAGCCATCAAGGTTCTTCAATGATAGGAAGATCTCATCTGTCAATGTAATTACACACCGTAGATTGCTCTTCTGAAGCCAGACCATGTTCTAACCAAGAAGACTGTGGCAGCGTGTATGAGCTTGCTGTAGGGGAGATACATTATGAACAGTTGGGTGAGAATAAGGTGTAACGTCAAGATCGGTGTATAAGGCCCAAATGAAATTACTGCCAGGAAGCCCGTGAATCCCGATGCCCATAACAAAGGGGCTGCGATCCAATCTGATTTTACTGTGAGGGCCTTCAGTGGTCCACCTTTAAGGTTGTAGTACAGTCGTCGTAGTATAAGACTCCCCAGAGTAGACAAGAAGAGCGGAGTTACGAAATATGTCAGAGCTCGTCTTGGAAATGCTGTCGGTATGTTTGCATCAGGAATAATCGGCAGTCTGAACTGGGGCGGCAATGACGGGAGTTCAAGTATTCTCATGGCCACAGCTTCGTGTATGGCGCCAAGGAGTATCGCTAT
>JAPKYM010000062.1 GCA_026394315.1 Candidatus Bathyarchaeota archaeon
CTACCGACGTAGGTGACCGCAAAGACCACTGCGAGGATTAGTGGAAGATAGCCGAGTGCTTTAAACTCCGGGATCTCGAATCCGATTGGAGTTAGTTTGAAGGTGATTTGTTAGCGCGCGCGACTTTGTCTGGCGTGGACATTGAACACCACTTGTCACGTGTAACGGTAGAATACGTACTTGAGGCGGAGCATTCGATTTCCAAATTTCTTCTGATTGACTGTGGATGGCTATTAGACATTTCCCTAGTTCGGACGATATTCGGTGTACACTGAAGCCGATAAAGCATGCCGTCAGTAGCGCGCGCTAAGCTCGTTTGTGAGTCTGGTTCAGACTCTGGTAAGACATTCTATGTCTGGGAAGAAGAGACACTTATAGGAAGAGGGGACAACGCGACAATCCCTCTAGGATCTCCCAAGATCTCACGTAGACACGCCAGACTGATCTTCGATGGAACAAGATTCTACCTTGAAGACCTAGGAAGTACGAATGGTACATTCTTGAATGACAAAAAGATCTCCTCGCGAACACGCTCGGATTGGGGTGCAACTATTCGCCTCGGTAATGAAACCAAGATACGCTTCCGTGCTGCTCAGTGAGAGAGCGCTAGCAGACTCCTGGCCCTGGAGACCTACGTCTACGATCGATCTCACTTTGTTCTCTGCGTGGATCCAATGAAGATCTTCTCGATTCTAAGATCTCGGAGTGCGGATACCGGCATAGTCTGTCAGCAGATTGGAGATCGAGGAGAACCTGGGGTCTCCAACCAGCACCAAGGTTCAAATCAATTTCGAAGGCACGTAGTCGTTCACGCACAATCAAAAATGAGAAAAATAAAAGAAAAAAGATAAAAATCAATGAAATGCAGTCATTTTGGATAGATGACTAGATATATGCGCCTTTAGTCGTAAATGAAGTGAAAATTAGATATAAAAGGACTGTGTAGAAATGGGCCATACAGAACTTTTATATATTTTGTTCTCATTTTTAGGAACAAAAAGAGGACTATGGATGTTTGGTTCAGAGATGCAACTGCTAGAACTTTGCTCTAAGAAACAACTTGGCATACGTGAGATTCTTAGCATCCTGGGTGGCAGCCGTACGAGTAAATTGCGCCTAATAAAAGAACTGGAGAGGTCTGGATCATTGGAGCTGACACAATGCCCAAATGGCCGAGGTAGACCAAAGAAAATCGTTACCCTCTCTCCCCTAGGAATCATGATGCTTGAAAATTTGAAGTCTATTAATGATATGATGATCAAGATGAACGAAAATGACATGCTTACTGTGCTGGAACAATTAAGACTAAGGAACAAGATCATCGACTCGGGCATCGACCCTTACGAGAGGTTTATCGAGATGAATGAGATTGCCCTCAATATCAGAAACTCTGCAGAATCTAGTGCAAGTATTTGATAGGTTACATGTAGACTACATGTTGATTGGAGGATATGCGTTACCCGCATATGGGCTAATCAGATCAACTGTCGACATAGACATGGCCATAGCCATGAAATCACAGGACCCGATACAACTCAAGAAAGAACTCGAAGAAGCTGACTTTCAAGTATCCTTCTTCACTGAGGGAAACCCCTGCTTCGTTCTAACAAACCTAGAGACTGCTACAGAGATTGAGGTCTGGGTCAAGCCCGATGGGATAACTTTAGATGTAGAGTGTCTTCGAAGAAGGCGAGAAGTCAAAATTTCAAGAACAGCAGATTACGGGTTTTGGATAATCGGACCTGAAGATTTCATAGTGAATAAGCTCGCAAGAAGAGACAGAAGAAGTCAGGATGAAGTCGACGTCCTCAGCGTACTTGAGAATGAGAAGTCAAGATTGGATAGCCGTTATCTACAAACCATTGCTGAGAGGGCTGGTGTTTTTCCCTTACTGAAGGCACTTCAAAAAAAGGCAAAACAAAGATGGGGTTAATGTGACCACATATTCGTAAGCAGCGCGCGCTGTTCTGTCAGCAATCCAACCCTGGCAGTTCCCTGTCTCAAATCCTCCGTTAGTAACAAGCTCTGCAGAAGCTACTCCACTAGGAAGGCCGTATGAGATCGTAGCAATCATGAAAAAAAGTACAAGAAAAGCTGGTTTACCACTTGAAGTCATATCAACCCGAAGAACGTTGGGAGGGCATAGCATTAAAAGTCTTCTCAACGCATGCACTACAGTGGCGCGCGCTAGCGAGCCATTAGTTGTGTGATTGTGTGCTCACCAAGGCACAACACGCAGAATATGGCAAGAACTTGATCCCCATTTCTTCGCGAAAACTACACACTAGTTTAAATCTAGATTTTGCAAAATTAGCGCACGCCGCGATCAGAGCAGATTTTCTATCAGTAAGCGCGCGCGGGTTCTAGAGCGTTTTCGATGATAGAATTGGTTTCAAAATCACAGCGGGGTCACTCGCGTGCGCTGACTTCAACTGCCAGGGTTGCGGAGGCCTGTCTTTGAATACATAGGTGTCTTTTGCTGAAGCGGATGAGCCGCCAGCGCCATGTGGTCTAATGTTTTTGATTTCTGATGGCGAGATCTGCCGACGTAGGTGACGGCAAAGACTAACGCCAGGATAAGCGGAAGATAACCCAGTGCTTCAAACTCCGGGATCTTGAATCCGATTGGCGTCAATTTGAAGTTGATTTGTTGGTCTGACCCCTTCGACAGACTTGTTTGCATTGTGGAAGTTTCGTATCCTCTAAGGGAGGAGAATAGCAGGTATCGTCCTTCTTCCAGCCACATATCGTAGTGTCCATCCAGTGTCGGTGCGAAATCCTTTGTTTAGCGCGCGCTTCAGGGTCAGAATATAGCGTCAATGATCTAGTAAGACTGACGTGCCGAATCGAAAATAGTATATTCCGGAATTTGAGGTACTCATATAGTTCTGTCATGGTTCTAAGTGCAGGCTCCCAAGTCACTGGCGATTACGGAACGTATAGAGTCAGAAAGAGGCTAGCC
>JAPKYM010000148.1 GCA_026394315.1 Candidatus Bathyarchaeota archaeon
CATCGGAATCCTGATCAAGAGGTTGGATCCAAGTTACTTCATGGAACTGACTGTGGCAACAACTGCAGGCATCGCGGCATTGGCAGTTACAATGGTCTTAGTGACTACGCTCATCCGTGGCAGGATCACCTCGCTTGATGACTAGCCGAGTCACGTAAGAAAACTGGTAAGAAAATTGGATTGTCAAGGGATTCCCTCCTGAAGATATGTTACTTTTCTCGTGTAAGGGAATGCGTGAGCGAAATCAGTCTACTTCCCAATTCTAGGCTCATTCTATGTGCTAGTACTTACTCTTGATGAAACGGGCTACGAAATAACCTATTCCGTCCTTTTGAGGATCAAATCTCTGCAGGAGGTTGGCCATGTCTCCGAGAACCTTTAAACCACCTTCTCCGACACGAATATTCTGCTCTGTAACCTCTAGGCCTAGCTCTTCAACACCGTATCGCACAACATCTTCGCATTCATCCTTGGTGACAGTGCAGACACTATAGACTATTGATCCCTCATCTTTGATTATTCCAATGGCGGCTTTGAGGAACTGCTTTTGATAGGCTGCTAGATCTTGGATCTTTCTTTCTGAGATCTCCACGTAGAGTTTTGGGGTTAGCCCGAGTGCGCTACACGGTGGGTCGACGAGACATTTGTCTGCCTTCAAGCTTGGATAATCGACATCAAAATATCTTGCATCGTGATAGATCAGAGTCACATTTCTGCATCCGAGTCTCTCAATGTTGTCTTTGGCAATCTTGATTTTTCTTGGATTCCTGTCGACTCCAAATACTCTCCCAGTATTCCGCATCAGCTGAGAAATATGTGAGAGCTTACCCCCTGGTGAACAGTTCAGATCAACGATTGTCTCCCCAGGCTTTTGGTCAAGAACTCTTGTGGTAACCATGGCCGGGAGAGATTGAGGATATACTAATCCTTCTTCGTATTCAGGAGACTCTCGCAGATTTAGAGTTCTGAATATCGGTGAGACGACTTCCACCGCGAGTCCTTTCCTGAGATTCAGAATGTCTGTCTCCCCCATCTTCATCGTTCCAACGCCTACAACTTGGTTGCGAATATCTGTGATTGTTACCTCGTCACCTAGTCTTAGTTTTGAGCACCTCATCACGGCTGGTGCGTAGACGTGAGCACCTCGAAGGACTGATTCGGCGGCAAACCTGTCAATTACAATCTTCTTCTCGACTTTCGGAATTTCAAAAGGTCCAGTAATCCTAGTGTAAATGGCCTCTTCAATCGGTCCAAACGGCCAGACTTGCACGTTTCTCTTCTGGAATCTGTCGACTACTTCTTTGCTAGTGGTCTTTAGTGTGTTGACACGCATGAAGTATGTCTGACTTGGTCTCCTGAGCGTCTTGATGACCTTCTCCAAATGGCTTCCGTAGACTTCGTGCAGAGCATTGACGGCATCGATTGAGAATAGATGCTTCTCTGCAAGCTGTCTAATCATGTCCTCCAATTCGCTGTCGCCCCCATCATCTGGACCGCAATATTTCGCCTAGACACCCCTAAGTTGGGGTTGTTGGATCCTCGGCAACATTCATAAGTTTCATGATCTTCAGAAGGTTCTGGAGGATTTCCAGTTGTCACGTGTAGGCATTCATGGCAAGGGTGAACTCTCAATCACAGACTTACTCGACTTCATAAGGGCAAACCAAAGGTTCAACGAAGTTGGAGGTGTTGCGTGCTTTTTCGGATTCGTCAAAGGCTTCACCAGCGACGACAAGAAGGTCACATCCCTCGAGTTGGAAGCCTACAAGGAGAGAGCAGAGGAGACTTTCAGCAAGATATCTGAGGATATTCGAAAGAGACCTGGAATCGTTGACTGTCTCGTTCATCATATCACCGGAAAACTCGACTTGGGAGACCTGATCTTCGTGGTCATGGTTGCTGGAAGATCGAGAAAGGATGTGTTTCCTGCCCTTGTTGAGGCAGTTGAACGTGCGAAATGTGAAGCGGCTATATGGAAGAAGGAAAGTCTGGAGACTGGTGAATCTTACTGGGTAGAGTATGGAAAAGAATAGTGAAAAAAAGGATGACGCAATTAAGCGTCATCTAATTGTCTTAGAATCTTCTTCTGGATCCGAATCTTTGGTAGCCGCCGCCTCCTCTTCCTTCCCCTCTATCGTCTCTGCCTCGACCACCATAGCCACCACCGCCACCACCATATCTTGGCCTAGAGGAGCTGAAACGTTCAGGCTGCTCATACTGTTTGTCCGATAGATTGTTGGTTGTATTTACAGTTGAGATGGTCTGACTTGAAGCTTCCAACTTTCCGTATCTACCGATATTCAGACGCATTGAGCCCTTAAATAGGGAGACATATCCGTTCTTGACGTCAAGGGTCGACTCATCCTTGACATTTTCGATGTTGTCATCCCATAGGGTGAGATATATTGAGCCTGTCTCATCACCCACTAGTGCATCCGTCACTTTGTGAACAGTGCCATCCCTTCTTGAGATGGTCTCTCTGATCGGGCTCCTTGAGACAACCTTGACGGTTGTGTTCACTTGTTTGGAATTCGGAGTCAGAGACTCGACTTTTACTGGTTGGGCAGACTCTGGGCTGCTCGTAGTTTCTGGATTCTCATCGAACGACATCTTATTTACTCTCACTTAACAAGCAGTCTCTCAGCAATCGCTCTCTCTTAAGAGTTTTCTTAGGAAGGCTAGGCTTAGGATTTGGGATTTTACTATGCTTTTGCCTGAACGGCTTTCAAGCG
This sequence comes from Candidatus Bathyarchaeota archaeon, assembly GCA_026394315.1. Taxonomy (GTDB): domain Archaea; phylum Thermoproteota; class Bathyarchaeia; order 40CM-2-53-6; family RBG-13-38-9; genus JAPKYM01. The sequence goes on from JAPKYM010000148.1 coordinate 2,733, forward strand.
TTCAAGTACCAAGGAATTGGCTAGTTGCGGGTCAGCTTTACCCTTAGTCTCCTTCATCAATTGGCCTACGAGGAAACGTATCGCTTTCTCGTCTTTTAGTGCATCTTCCACAGCCTTGGGGTTTGAAGCGAATACTCTCTCCGTCAGCTGTTGCAGGTATTCTCTGTCAGAAATCTTGCGCATTTCTTCTTCTTCCACGATCTCTTTAGGCGACTTTCCAGTGACCAGCATCTTCTTGAGGATCTCCTTGGCTATCTTCCCGCTTATTGTTCCATCATCTATGAGCTTGAGCATCTTGACCATAGTTTCAGGCGCTATCTTGCTTTCTTTGAGCTCAAGATCCATTTCGTAAAGGTATGAGAGAAGATCACCCACAAGCCAGTTACTCAGTAAATCTGGCCGGTCGTAGTTCTTGGCACACTCCTCAAAGAACTCTGCCAAAGCCTTGTTCTCAGTAAGGGTTTCTGCGTTCTGCGGTGATATACCGTACTGAGTCATCAGTCTCTCTCTGTGACTTTCAGGAAGCTCAGGCATTGAGTCTTTCTGGAGTTCTATCTT
>JAPKYM010000004.1 GCA_026394315.1 Candidatus Bathyarchaeota archaeon
ATCTTTTTAAAGACATGGAAATATGTTAACGACGCACTTTGAGGCGACTCTCATGACGCCTGATGAGATCTACAGCGTCCTTCAGATGGGGATCATCGTTATGGTATTCTTGACGATGCTGCTACTTTTCGCTCATATCGCCTATGAAAAGACAGAGAGATCCTAAATCCACAACTTTCCGTTCATGCGATATCAACGAAATCTAAGTGCAGATACTGATCCCCGAAGACCTCGGGGTCTGTCAAGAACTGAGAATCAATGTCAGAAAACGTCTTCTCCCTTCTCAAGAAGCCGATTATCCAGATACTGGATAAAGAACAAGTCACAGCTCCAAGCGAAATCCAGAAGCTAGCTATTCCAGCCATACTCAGTGGCAAGAATACCCTGATAATCGCCCCCACAGGGACCGGAAAGACCTACGCTGCGGCGCTGCCAGTGCTTGACATGTTTCTTTCAGCAAGGAGCGAAAGCAAAGGTCACGGCATCTCAATTCTATACGTCACGCCTCTTCGAGCTTTGAACCGAGATCTATTGAGAAGACTTTCCGAGATTGGCAAAGAATTAGACATCAATATACAAGTAAGGCACGGCGACACTCCGGCAGCAACGAGAACTCTTCAAGCAAAGTTTCCACCCGACATGCTAATCACCACACCCGAGACACTTCAGGCAATTCTGCCTGGAAAGAGGATGCAAAATCATCTCAGAAGCGTTCGATGGGTCATAGTCGATGAGATACATGAACTTGTAACTAACAAAAGAGGCGTACAACTTTCTGTCGCCCTCGAGAGACTGCAGGAACTTGTGGGAAAGCCGTTTCAGAGAATAGGCTTGTCCGCAACCATTGGAGACGTAGAGGCTGTTTCAAACTTCCTTGTGGGAACCGGTCGAGAAGTACAGATTTTGAAATCTGCCGATCTGAAGAAACTCCATGTAGATGTGGAATTTGTAACTCCATCGAAGGCAGATGTTGACAAAGCTTCAGAACTGGGAATTCCGCCTGCAACTGTGGCCCGAGTCAAGAGAATATGTCAGATGATAAACGAACACAGATCGAGTTTAGTTTTCACAAACACAAGAGAACATGCAGAGGCGCTGGGTGCGCAGATACACGCCATCTGTGGTGAAGTTCTGGTAAGGGTTCATCACGGTTCATTGTCAAGAGAAATACGTGAAGAAGTCGAGCAAAACTTTCAAAACGGCATTATTCGAGGTGTGGTGTGCACCTCTTCTCTGGAATTGGGAATTGACGTAGGCACTGTGGATTTTATAGCTCAATTCATGTCACCGAGACAGGCCACTAGGCTCATCCAAAGAGTCGGAAGGAGCGGTCATAGAGTTGAAGCTGAGTCGAGAGGATGCATAATATCTGCTTGGGCTGATGACATTCTTGAATCATCAGTAATTGTTGACCACGCTGTACACGAGATTCTTGAACCTGCAAAGATCCATATGAACGCGTTTGATGTCTTGGCACATCAGATCGTGGGTTTAACGCTTGACATGAGACTGGTTCCGCTGGAGGATGTCTATCGAATAGTCAGAAACGCGTATCCTTACAAGGATCTGCAACTCGAAGAGTTCACCGACACCATAGAAATGTTGGCGAGCCAAAGACTAGTCAGATCGTTCGATGGTAAACTCCGACCAGCTTTTCCAAGAGCTTTCTCCTACTACTACCAGAACCTCTCTGTGATACCTGACGTCAAACGATATGTGGTATTTGACTTCATCAGGAAACGTAGGATCGGAACCCTGGACCAAGAATTTGTGGCTCGCAGGTGTCGATCAGGCTCAGAATTTGTAATGCATGGTCAAACTTGGAAGGTAATATCCGTAAACGAGGAACGCTTGTCCGTGGAAGTTGAACCGACCAACCCAAGTCTGATAGCGATTCCCAGCTGGGAAGGAGAGATCATACCTGTCGATTTTCTGGTCGCAACAAAGGTTGGCCAACTCAGAGAAGACTTGACACGACAAGAGCGGACTAGTGGGAGTGTTACACTGTACGAGAATTCACATGCCAACGAGTTGGCGGTTACCAAGGTTCTAGAGACTCTAAGAGCTCAAGGAAGCGAGTATCCAGTTCCCTCGGACAAGAAAATCGTTGTTGAGAATTTCGAGAACTGCACCGTGATCCATTCCTGTTTTGGAAACCTGGTAAATGAGACCATAGCTACCGCGTTGGCAACGATTCTAACTGCAAAATTCGGAGTAAATATCGCCGCGCAGACAGATGCTTATCGGATAGCAATGATTAGCCCGCACAGAATCGAGCCTTCTCTTATTGCAAACGAACTGCGGAGACTGTTGCCTAGTGAACTTGAACCTATTCTGAATGAGGCGATCGAAAGAACTGACCTATTTGC
>JAPKYM010000342.1 GCA_026394315.1 Candidatus Bathyarchaeota archaeon
TGTCGTGAGGTCAATAGCCCTGTTCGCGGCCCTCTACATTGCTGACACTTCTGTCCTGTTCTTGATGCTTGAGCCTTCGTGGTTGTGCCTCTTGATATTGACGCTGATCAATTATCCTCTGTTGAAGTCATTATTCCAAATCTTGTTCAATGATTCTATCATTGCGTCGTTGAGGCTTTTCAAATTGAGCAGCCCACATCTAGGGGTTATCTTCATACTTTATCTTGTGCTGTCGACGAGGAGTTCGTTCGTATGGCTCTTTGTCAATTCGTTACGCTAGATTCGCTCACGCTATTCTGTGATTCAAAGCGCACACTAATCATAATAGCGCTCTTTTATGCACGGAACCTTGTCCACTCTTTAAAGTATTTGAAAGCGAATGCCAAGAGCGAAAGGAAGGCAAGTGATCGAACACCGATCTCGAGGGGCTCCAACTCATGGGTCATGCTTTCCAAGCTCAGGCCCACTCTCAGTAGTGCTGCGAGAAAGAAAAACAAGGTCGACAAAGCGAAGATTGTCATGCTTCCGCTGAACATGTTGCCTCTGTACGTCGTCCTTGTTTTGAGGCTGTAAGCGACGAGCCCTAATGTGACCGCTAGGTTGAATCCTGCAAGGATTGCTGAAGGTAGATTGACCAAATTCATGCACCCAGAACTGGGTCAGTTAACTATGGTCCTATTTAGAATTTGCGAGATTGTGGGCATGTCCCTTCGTCGCCGGGTTAGCCCGCGAGACGGATAGCGCGTGCGCTAAGGATCATGTTAAGAGTTAGAAAACGTTCATGATCTATCACAAGATTGCCAGCAGGGTGAAGTAATATGACTGAGAAACCCCAATCAAGACGTAAGTTTCTGAAGTATGCCGGGGAGGGGATAATCGCAGGCGCGGCAGCATCTGCCGGATACTATGGGATGACGCAATACCCCACTCCGACTCAAACACCACCAACCGTAACGACCTCAACTTCAACCTCGGGCGGCAAGAAACTGAAAGTAAGGATTGGCGGAACCAAACCTCTAACCGGTACAGTTGCATTAAACGGTATAGATGAACATCGTGGGCTCGAGATCTGGGCAAAAAGATGGGTTAACGACCAAGGCGGAATAAAGGCTGGCGATGGGAACACCTACGAAATCGATTTGATCATCTACAATGACGAGTCGAAACCTGAGAACGTAAGCAGACTCTATGAGAAACTGATCAATGAGGACAAAGTCGATTTCCTAATGGGCCCGGTGTGGGCAGCTCTTGGCCAAGCTACGGTCGCTACTGTGGAGAAATACCGTAAACTGGAGATTTATGGAAACGCTACCTTCGACCCCGCACAGTGGAAAGACTGGAAATACGTAATGATGGTGCAAACTAACGGAAGCGAGTATCTGAATATCCTAAACGAAATGATCATCAACAAGGTTATACCCCAAGATCCAGATGCAAAAAACATGGCGATAGTCCACACCGACGATGCATTTGGGAACATAGCTGGAGGATGGGGATATCAGTGGGCGAAGAAGCAGCCTCAGCTCAACATAGTCTATTATGATAAGGTTTCTTTTGGTGCACAAGATTTCACGCCTGTGCTCACAAAGGTCAAAGAAGCCAACCCGTCAATACTTCTATTTGAAGCAGGTGCACAAGCACCGCTGGCTGCAAAAGGTGTTCGGGAGCTTGGGTTAGACTTGAAGCTGTTTTATCCAGGCACATATGGAGTGTATAAGCAATTCTACGACGGTCTGGGCCCCAAATATGGTGAAGACGTAGTCTCGATAACCCAGTGGGTTGTAGGAGAGAATTACCAGGCCAATTATGGGCCAAATGAAGACTGGTTCGTCTCAACATACAAGAGAGACTACAACGCAGTCCCTGGGTACCCAGCAGGGACGGGTTTCACACAAGGCCTTATCCTGCAAGCAGCTATGGAGAAATGTAAGAAGCCACTGGATTCAGATGCAATGAGGGAGACTGTAGGCTCAGTAAGCTTCACCGGTTTCTACGGGGACGTAGCGTTTGATCCAGTAACGGGATGGCAGACAGGCCACAAGATGTCAGCGCTCCAATGGCAGGATGGAAAAGCAGTCTGTGTCTATCCAGAGAAGGTTGCGAAGGCACCGCTGAGATATCCAATGAAGAAATGGTCTACGATCAAATAGGCCACACATCCACATTTTCTTTTCCACGGATGCTATTGGTCTTGGATAGCGAATCGCCCTCCCGCCTGCGGACTGAAGCGCGCGCGTCCTCGAGAGGCTCAGGCTCTTCTCTTCTTAACAACTACTACTGTGGATACTGCTGCGACCGGTCCTCCTAGCACGCTGGATGTTAGAAGGTTTTAATTCTATGCGTCATGAGGATATCGGTACTGAACAAAAACATGACAGTGAATTTTGGTTCTCCCCATATTCTTCGAAAGTCTGTAGTCGTCATCTTACTACTCAACCTATTCTTGAGCATTGCAGGCGTTTTAGCTCAGAAAAGTCAGATTGACTGCTCGAAGCTAGCCTTCAGCCCAGATGATTTGCCCAAAGAGCTCCGTGAATATGCCACAGGTCGCAATTCTGAAGGAGCTCAGAATTTTGAAAGCACCTCTACGGAAAGAATTCAAACAGGAGAGTTCCTTCCGAGTAAACACTTCATCAAACTGACATCCACATTAGGGTATTTTGGGCTTGAGACAAGCATGAAACCGCAATGTGATTACGTGTCAGCTTATTCTCGTGAAATCAGGCTTAAGACTGCGTACCCAGATGGAGACGAACAGATAACGATAGCAGCAACAGCTGGCGAAGGTATGAGCGCTGGAATATTCATATACAGC